>CAYYSC010000014.1:0-12642 GCA_964474065.1 uncultured Rhodospirillales bacterium
CTTGGGCCAGTGATGGCGGGTCGAAGTCCGGCCGTATCAGGCCACCGGAGGGGGAGGCCTTCTTGATCTCCGCGATCAGACCATACCGGCCGCCGGCATTCGCCTGGCGCAGGACCTTGATGAAGCCGCGCGGCGGCTCCTGCATGCTGGCGGCGGCCAGCATGTCGGCTTCGGAGTAGACCATCTTCCGGCGCGCGACGTGCTCTCGCTTCTCGGCGCAGATCTTCGCCAGGATGTCAGGAATTCCGCTCATGCCGCACCTCCGGTTGCTTCGACCAGGGCGTCGAGCTTGGCGGTTGCGGCGCCGGAATCGATGGCCTCCGCCGCCATGGCGACGCCTTCGGGTAGCGTTCCGGCCTTGTCGGCAACGATCAGGGCGGCCGCCGCATTTAGCAGAACGATGTCGCGGAAGGGCCCCCGCTCGCCCGCCAGCATGGCGCGCATGACGGAAGCATTGTGTTCAGGGCTTCCGCCGACCAGGTCGCTGAATTCCGCCCGGGGCAGGCCCGCTTCCTCCGGCGAGATCTCGAAGGCGCGAACCGCGCCCTCCTTGACCTCCGCCACGAACGAAAGGCCGGTGGTGGTCAGTTCGTCGAGGCCGTCCGAGCCGTGCACGACCCAGGCCCGCTCCGTGCCGAGCTGTGCCAGGACCCTGGCCTGCGGCTCGATCCAGTCGCGCGAGAAAATCCCCATGAGCTGCCGCTTCGCGCCGGCCGGGTTGGAGAGCGGCCCCAGCAGGTTGAAGACGGTACGCGTGCCGAGTTCAACCCGCGTCGGGCCGACATGGCGCATGGCTCCGTGGTGGCGCGGCGCCATCAAGAAGGTGATACCGCAGTCCCAAATCGCCCGCTGTATCAGCGCGATGTCCGCCTCGACATTGACACCCAGTGCACCGAGGACGTCCGCCGCGCCGGACTTGCTGGAAAGCGCCCGGTTACCGTGCTTCGCCACCGGCACGCCGCAGGCTGCGACCACGAAGGCAACGGCGGTGGAGACGTTGTAGGTTCCCTTGGCATCACCGCCGGTGCCGCACGTATCAATGGAACCGGCCGGCGCTTCGATCCCGAGGACCTTTGCGCGCATGACGCGGGCAGCGCCCGTCAACTCCGCCACGGTCTCGCCCCGAACGCGCAACGCCATCAGAAAGCCGCCCATCTGCGCCGGCGTGGCGTCGCCGGACATCATGATGTCGAACGCCGTTTCCGCTTCCGCCTCCGTCAGGGGTGTGCCGTCGGCGACCTTGGCGATCAGGGCCTTGAAGTCGGCCATAGGCTCCTCTCTCAGGCGGCGGCTTGAAGGCGGCGCGGCGGCAGCGGCTTCGGCTGTTTCGACGGCAGGCGGCCGGCGGTAGCGAGGCTCAGGAAGTTGCCGAGCAGGTCGTGGCCGGCCTGGCTTGCGATCGACTCCGGGTGGAACTGGACGCCATGGATCGGCAGTTCGCGGTGACGGAAGCCCATGATCAGCCCATCCTCCGTTTCGGCGTTGATCTCCAGACAACCGGGAACGCTGGATCGTTCGACGAGCAGCGAGTGGTACCGGGTCGCCTCGAACGGGTTGCCTAGTCCCTTCATCACTCCCGTGCCCTGGTGGTGGATCCGGCTAAGCTTGCCGTGCATGGGCTCCGGTGCTCGGATGACCTTGCCGCCGAAAGCCTGACCGATGGTCTGGTGGCCGAGGCAAACGCCCAAGAGGGGTACCTTCATCTCTGCGGCGGCCGCCACCAGGTCGAGGCAGATGCCTGCCTTGTCCGGATCGCAGGGGCCGGGAGAGATGACAATGCCCTCGGGCCGCATGGCCATCGCCTGTTCGACCGTCACGGCGTCGTTGCGGTGAACGACGAACTCCGCCCCCAATTCGCCCAGGAAGTGGCGGAGGTTGTAGACGAAGCTGTCGTAGTTATCGATCAGCAGGAACATTCAGTTTCTTCCTTGATTACTGTGGCGCAAAGCGGACGGCTTCGCCCGCGGCGCGGACCAGGGCGGCGGCTTTGTCGACACTCTCCTGGTATTCTGCCTCCGGCTTGCTGTCGGCGACCACGCCGACACCCGCCTGCACGTACATCACATCGTCTTTCACCAGCGCGGTGCGCAGGCCAATGCAGGTATCCATGGAGCCGTCGGCGGCGAAGTAACCGATGCAGCCCGCATAGATGCCCCGCTTTTCCGGCTCCAACTCGTCGATGATTTCCATCGCCCGCACTTTCGGCGCGCCTGAGAGGGTGCCCGCAGGGAAGCCCGCCATCAGCGCGCCGAAGGCGTCATAGGACGGGTCCAACTCTCCTTCTACCGTGGATGAGAGATGCATGACGTGGCTGTAGTATTCCACCTCGAACTGCGCCGTCACCTCGACCGAACCGATCTTGGCCACCCGTCCGACATCGTTCCGGGCCAGGTCCAGCAGCATGAGGTGCTCGGCCAACTCTTTAGGGTCGTTCTGAAGTTCCTCGGCCAGTGCCCGGTCCTCTGCCGCGCTTGCGCCCCGCCGGCGGGTGCCTGCGAGCGGCCGGATCGTCACGTGGCCGTTCCTTACGCGCACCAAAATTTCCGGACTGGAGCCAACGATCGAGAAGCCTTCCAGATTGAAGAAAAAGAGGAAAGGCGACGGGTTCAGCCGCCGAAGGGCCCGGTAGAGCGCGAAGGGCGGCAGTTCGAAGGGCACGCGGAAGCGCTGCGACGGCACGATCTGGAAGGCGTCTCCCGCATGGATGTATTCGCGCGCCTTGATCACGTTCGCCTCAAACGTCTGCCGGCTCATGTTCGCGACCGGCTCCGGCCAGCTTTCGGGCGCGGCAGCAGAAAGGGCGCTGGCGCTCGCAGGCAGCGGCTGTTCCAATTGCCGCACCACTTCGGCCAAGCGCTCGCTGGCGATCTCATAGGCCTTTGCCGCGTCCATGCCCGGATGGGGCCGTACCGGCGCAACCAGCGTAATCCGGTCCTCGACCCCATCGAACACGGCCATCACAGTAGGGCGGATGAACATGCCGTCCGGCAGGCCCAGCGTGTCCGGCGGCGTGTTCGGCAGGTGTTCGACCAGCCGCACCATGTCATAGCCGAGATACCCCACCAAGCTGGAAGCCATCGGCGGCAGTTTGGGGGGCAGGTCCGGGATCTTGCATTCGTCGATCAGCGCGCGCAGCGAGTCCAGCGAGCCCTGGCTGCAGGGTTCGAACGCGTCCGGGCGGATCAACGCATGGCGATTGATCTCCGCGTCGTTGCCGCGGCAGCGCCAGATCAGATCCGGCGACAGGCCGATGAAAGAATAGCGGCCGCGAATGGCGCCACCCTCCACCGACTCGAGCAGGAAGGCATTGGGCTGGTCCTGGCCAAGTTTGAGCCAGGCCGAGACCGGCGTCTCCAGATCGCTGATCAGATGCGTCCAAACCAGTTGCGGCTTGCCTTGATCATAGGCGATCCGAAAGCCCTCGAAGGCGGGCTCGACGCTGTGCGTGTCAGTGAACATCGGGTAAGGCGCCCTTTAGCGCAAAAGGTTGTCGATCGCCGCCCGATCGATATCGATCTCATATCGTTCGCGAATCGCTTCTTGAAAGGCCTGCGCGACTTCTATGCGGCGGTCGCGGTCCAGACTCTGGACCAATTCTTCATCGATCGCGTTCTCTGTCATCTTCGGCGGCTCAATCGCCTCGACGGTGGCGACGAACACGCGGTCCTCACCATTCTGCACCAGCACTTCGCCTTCGCGTGCCTGAAAAACCGCGTCCACCAGCGCTGCTGTTGCCGGCGACGGTACCTCGTCCCGCGTGAAGGCCGGTGGCTCCGCCACCTGGAAGCCGGCATCGGCGGCTGCAGATCGCGGATCCGCGCTCGCGCGGAGCGCTTCGGCCAGGGCTTCCGCCTCTTGCAAGGCCTTGTCGGCCCGCTGGGCTTCGGTCCAGTCCTCCAGCACCTCGCCGCGGACCTGCTCGAAAGGTTTTGTCGTTTCCGGCACGACGCGGTCCACCCGCAGCACGAAATAGCCACCGTCGGGCGTTTCGGTGAGGATGGAGGTCTGCCCTTCGTCGAGTTGAAACGCCACTGAGAGGAACTGGCCGGCCTGCGGCAAATTTTCGGGGCGTTGGCCGGAGGCAGTGCGGCCAGTGCGGCTGATGCCATCGAAGGAAACCAGCGGCACCGAAGCCGCATCGGCGGCTTCTTCCAGCGTTCCTCCCGCCGCGATGGTGTCTTCCACGATGTTCGCCCGCTCGATCAGTTCCTCCACGGCCATATCCAGGGCGATGGACTGTTCGATCTCTTCCCGCACTTCCGAGAGAGGCCGCACGGATTCGGGCTCGATCTCCTTGATCCAGAGCACGTGATGACCGAAGGCGGTTTCCACTGGCCCGGCAAAACCGATCACCGTCGGGCCGAACGCAGCTTCGCCCAACTCTTCCGTCAGCATGTCGCCGCGCTGCACTGTGCCGAGGTCCGTGGCGACGCCCGGCGTTTGTTCGGCGACCGTCTCCCAGGTTTCGCCGGTTTCCAGCCGCTCGACCACGCTCGCTGCTTCCTCCGGGTCCTGGAACAGCAACTGGGCCACTTCGCGGCGTTCGGGCGTATAGTACAGCGTGCGCCGGTTTTCGTATTCCTGCCGCAGCTGCTCTTCGGAAACTGCAAAGCTCTCGGCAATTCGCTCCGGATCGAGGATCACGGAAGTGATATGGCGCAACTCGGGCTGGATATAGGCGTTGTCCTGCTCCTCGTAGAAAGACCGCAGCGTTCCGTCGCCTGGGTCGGGCGGGACCGGAATGTCGTCATGCGCCCGGTGAAGAAGCATTGTCTCGCGCCGCTCCGCCTCAAAGGCATGCAACGCTTTCACGATCGGGTCCGGTGGCGGCGGCGCCAGGGAGGCTGCACTGAGGAGGGGCTCGCGCAGCATCCGGCCCTGCAACTCGGCCAGGAATTGCTCTTCGCTCATCCCGCTGCGGAACAGTACCTGCTGGTACCGTGTCCGGTCAAACTGCCCTGTCGGACCCTGGAAGGCCGGGTTTTGCGCGATGGCAGCGCGGAGCAGCTCCTCGCTCACCCGCATTCCCATGCGCCGCGCCTCACGGGTCAGGACCTGCTGGTCGACAAGCGAGTCAATGACCTGCTGGTCAAGGCCCATCTGGGCGGCGAATTCTCGTGTCACCGAGCTGCCAAGCTGATTGCGCAATCCCTGCAGCGCCTGGGTGAACTGGTTGCGCACCGTAGACTGCCGGATCTCCGTGTCTCCGACCGTAATGACCACCGGATCCGGATCCGGCTGCAGATAATCGACGATACCCCATGTACCGAATGACAGGATCAGCAGCGCAAACAGGATTTTGGCAATCCAGCTGGACGCCCCTCTGCGCATTGATGTCAGCATCCGGTTGCCTTCCTTTTATTATCGCCGCGATTGCCGTGGTTATAGAGACGCCGCGGCCTGCCAGCAACTGGCCCGGACCTTTTGCCTGTGCTAGCCGTTTTTCTGGAGACTACCTATCGTCGGAGGATAAGCGATGGCAGCGCCGAGAACACTGATCGCCGGAAATTGGAAAATGAACGGCCTCCGGGCCGATGGGATCGCGCTGGCAAAGTCGATAACGGCCGGCGCCCCGGACGTGATCGAGCGTGCCGACCTGCTGATCTGCCCGCCGGCGACGTTGACGGCGCTGGTCATCAATGCAGTGGGCGAACCCTTGCGCAACGGCCTGATTTCGGTCGGTGGCCAGGACTGTCATCCCGAAGAAGCGGGAGCGCATACCGGCGACATCGCCGCGCCGATGTTTGCCGATCTCGGCTGCCGCTATGTCATCGTCGGCCATTCCGAGCGCCGGATCGACCACCGCGAGGACGACCCGATGGTGTGGTCCAAGGCCATGGCGGTGCAGCGGGCTGGCATGGCCGCCATCATCTGCGTCGGCGAGACGGAGGAGGAACGCGACCGCGGCGATGCCCTGAGCGTCGTGCGCAACCAGATTACCGGCTCGATGCCCGATGCCGCGACTCCAGCCAACACGGTCATCGCCTATGAGCCGGTGTGGGCCATTGGCTCGGGAAAAACCGCTTCCACGGACGACATAGCGGAGATGCACGATGCGATCCGCGGTCTGCTGACCGAAAAAATGAAAGACGGCGATCAGGTCCGTCTGCTCTACGGCGGCTCGGTGAAGCCGGGGAATGCCGCTGAGATCCTGGCCCTTGGCAATGTCAATGGCGCGCTCGTCGGCGGGGCGAGCCTGAAGGCCGAAGACTTCCTTGCCATCGCTGCCGCGGCTTAGCTTCCCGCCTGCCTATCTGAGGGAGGGACAAATGCCGGCCTCCCTTAGCGTAGCGGGGCTATTGGCCGACTACGCTGCGCAGGCCGAACTCGCGCCCCGCGTGCTCCAGCCAGCGCCAGAAGGACATGCCCGTGCTGCGTGGGACATAGAGGTCATAGGTTGGCGGCTCAGCCTCAGCGTGATGGATCACCGCCGTTACATTGCCGAGCGGTGTTTGCCGGCACTGGCCCGCCCCGAACACTGCCGGGTCCAGGTCCAGCCGGCAGCCGGTGGCGAGAAGGTCGGCGGCAGCCTCGCCGGTGATGCGCAGGCGCATGCGGGCGCCGCTAACATCGATGGCAGCAGCGAAAACGTCCGTGAACGCCAAGCACAGCTTTTCCGTCAGCGCAGGGCCCTCGCCCTCGGCACAGACGATCATCCAATGGTCCGGACCCAGCCAGAGAGCGCGATAGTTCTCCCCTTCCGCCACATCTCCGGCGGCCAGAGGTAACTCCAGGCCAAGTATGCCGTGAACGACGCTGAGAAAGCTCCTGTCGTCGGGCTTGCCGCGGATGGCCACATAGCCTGCGAAGGGAAGCGAACGCACCACAACACGGGCGACGCTGTCGGGAGCAGTGGTGTGGGCCGCCAGAAACAGCTCCGCAAGCGGCGTGCGCGGCTTCGGCGTCATCTCATCCATGGCCATGGCGCTTATCCACGTTGGCGGTGTCCCTCGGGATCATAAAAACAGGGGGCGACCACATCGACCGACGCTTTCTGGCCCTGGACCGGTGAGATGGCATAAAGCGAACGGCCAATTGCTTCACGCCCGTCTCTTACGAGCGCAAGGCCGATATGCCGTCCAAGCGTCGCGCTATAGCCGTGCGAGGTGACGTGGCCAAGGCTTTCCTGCGGCGAGTCCAAGTTGCCGTCGGCTGCGATCTGTGCGCCGACCGGGATGGACTCGCCTTCCCCGGCCATCACGCCAACCAGTTGCAGCCGGCCGGGCGCCGTCAGCCCAGGCAGGGAGAGCGATCGCTTGCCGATGCAATCTTTCTTGGCGCTGACCATCCCGGCCAAACCCAGATCGTCCGGTGTGATCCGTCCGTCTGCCTCCGCATGGGTGAAATGGCCTTTCTCGATCCGGAGGATGCCCATGGCCTCCGTGCCATAGACTTTGAGATCGCGGGCCACCCCAGCCGCAAGGATCGTGTTCCAGATTCCCAACCCAAAGTCCGCGTCGACATTGATCTCGTAGGCCAACTCTCCGGAAAAAGAGATGCGGAAAATTCGCGCCGGAATACCGGCGATCACCGTCTCCCGAACGGCCATCATCGGGAAGCCCTCATTCGAAACATCCAAATCGGGGGCCAGATCGGCGAGTAGCGCACGGGCGTTCGGGCCGCTGATTGCGGCGGCAAACCACTGCTCCGTCACGGGTGTTACGAACACTCTCAGGTCGGGCCAGACCACCTGCAGCAAGTATTCCAGGAACTCGTAGACCTTGGAGGAATGGTTGGTCGTCGTGGTCATGTGGAAGTGCTGTTCGCCGAGGCGCATGGTGACGCCGTCGTCGAAGATGCGCCCGTCCTCCCGCAGCATGACGCCGTAGCGGCCGCGGCCGACCGCAAGGTTGGACCAATTGTTGATATAGACCCGGTCCAGCAGTTTCGCCGCGTCCGGCCCCTGGATGTCCAGCTTGCCCAGGGTCGATACATCGATGAGGCCGGCCGCCTGGCGCACCGCGAGTACTTCCTCATTGATGCGTTCCTGTGCGCTCTGGCCGTCGGTGACATAATACATGGGGCGGGCCCAGCCGGCAGCATCGGTCCAGACCGCACCGTTGGCGGCATGCCAGTCGTGCACGGCGGTGCGCCGGACTGGACGGCCTATCTCGCCATGACGGCCGCCCGCCATGGCGTTCATGGTGAACGGGGTGTAGGGCGGGCGGTAGGTCGTGGTGCCGACGGCAGGAATAGGCTCGCCGCGCCGTGCTGCGAGGCGGGCCAGACCAACGACATTGGAGGTCTTGCCCTGGTCGGTTCCCATGCCGAGCGTCGTGTAGCGCTTCAGGTGTTCTACGCTGGCGTAATTCTCGCGGTGGGCGAGCGCGATATCCCGCGTGGTTACGTCGTTTTGGAAATCCACGAACCGCTTGGCGCCTTTCGGCGCCTCGACGGCCCAGAGGGCGTGCAGCGGACCGGTCGGATCCGCCTGAACCGGCGGCGCGGGCGGCTCATGCGCTTGATCGACGCCTAGCGCCCGCGCCGCCGCGGCGCCCGCGGCAAAGCCTTGGCGCAGGCAACCGGCAAGGTCATAGACACCGGCGCAGGCGCCGGCATTGCGGTAGGGTCCGCCCGCCGATTGAGGCACGAAGGCCGCCAAGTCTTCCCGATAGGCAAGCCCCCCCCGGGACTGCGCATGCAAATGAACCGCCGGGTTCCAGCCGCCAGAAACTCCAATGAGGTCGCAGGCCAGAATATGGTCAATGCCCTTTACGTCGCCGGCGGCGTTGATGAGGGCGACCTCTGCCGCCCGGATGCCGCGCATGCCGCGTGCGCCCACGACCGCATGGCCGTTCATGACCCTAAGCTTGTCCGCCCTGGCTTGGGCCGAGGCTTCTGTTGTGTAGGGGCGGGAGTCGACGACGGCTTCGATCCGGAGACCCGCCGCGGCCAATTCCCGCGCTGCGGGGTAGACGCTGTCATTGTTGGCGAACAACACGGCCGTGCGTCCGGCCAGCACGCCATAGCGCGCCAGGTAGACGCGGATCGCGGACAGCAGCATGACGCCAGGCCGGTCGTTATTGGCGAAAGCGATGGGCCGCTCGATCGCGCCCTGGGCAAAAACCGCATCCTTCGCCCGCACGGTCCAGAACCGCTGGCGGGGCAAGTGGGCTTCCGGTTCCGCCAGGTGATCGGTGATCTTTTCTACCAGGGTGAACAGGCCGTGCTCGTAAACGCCGGCCAGGGTAGTGCGGGTCATGACGCGCACATTCGGCAGGCTTTGCAGTTCGGCCGTTGCAGCGGCTGCCCAAAACGCTGCCGGCTGCCCGTCGATCTGTTGCGGCGCGAGCAGCAAATGCCCGCCGGCTTCCGGGTTTTCATCCACCAGGATCACCCGCGCGCCGGCCCGGCCTGCCGCGAGCGCGGCTGCCAGGCCCGCGGGCCCTGCACCTGAGATCAAGACGTCGCAGTGCGCATGCCGGTGGGCGTAATGCTCGGGGTCCGCTTCCGGCGGCGGGTCGCCCAACCCGGCCATCCTGCGGATATATTTTTCGTACCGGAGCCAGCGCTCCGGCGAGGCTATGAACGTTTTGTAATAAAAACCCGCCGGAAACAGCCCACCGAACAAACCGATTGCAGCGCCCAGGTCGAACTCCAGCGACGGCCAGTGGTGTTGGCTGGTCGCAACCAATTCCGGATAGAGCTCCTGCACCGTGGCGCGAACGTTTGGAGTGCGCCGCGCGCCGTCGCCAATATGCAGCAGGGCGTTCGGTTCTTCGGAACCGATGCCGAAAACGCCGCGCGGCCGGTGGTACTTGAACGAGCGCCCGACCAGCCGCACGCCGTTCGCCAGCAGGGCGGAGGCCACCGTGTCGCCCGCATAACCCTCGAGACGGTATTGATTGAAGGTAAAGGAAAGCGACTGCTCCCGGTCGATGCCGGTGCCGCCTGCTGCCGTGCGTCCGACCTGTCTCGGCGTTGCCGATTTCATTCCGGCCCCTCTTCATCGGTAACGGCAGCGGGGAGAGGCGGATCGCTTGGCGGGTAGGCTGCAGCAATTTCGTGGGTGACTGTATGTCGTTCCGTCACGAACCAGTGGTGGCATCCTGTCCGGTGGAACCAGAGCTCCTTGTGCCAGCCCTTCGGATTGTCCCGGAAATACAAATACTCCGTCCACTCGTCGTCGGTGACACTGGATGGGTCCTCAGGACGCTGAACCGTCGCGTCCGCGCCATACTCAAACTCGCATTCCGGCCTTGGCCCGCACCAAGGGCAAGGGATCAGCATCATGGAACCAGTGCCTCGCTAATGGGCTTTCGGATAGGGCCCGGCGCCCTTTTCGTCGACGACATCGCCGCTGCGGAACCGCTCCAGGTTCAGGGCGGCATTCAGCCGATGCGGTTCGTCCTTCGCCATCGTCCAGGCGAGGCACCAGCCAGACCCCGGCGTCGCCTTGAAGCCGCCGTAACACCAACCGCCGGTCATGTAGAGACCTTCCACCGGCAGTTTGCCGATGATGGGAGAGCCGTCCATGGTCATATCCATGACACCCGCCCATTGACGCAAGAAATGAAGCCGGCCAATCCGCGGGAACATCTCCGTGGCGTTGGCGACGACTTGCTCGATGGCGGGCAGTGTGCCGCGCTGGCCGTAGGAATTATGCCCGTCCAACTCACCGCCCAGCAGCACCTCGCCCTTGTCGGTCTGTGAGATATAGAAGTGCGCCGCCCCGGTTGAAACGACCGTGTTCAGGAACGGCTTCACCGGTTCGCTGACAAAGGCTTGCAGCAGGTGGCTTTCGATGGGCAGGCGTACGCCCGCCATCTCCGCCACCTTCGTGGAATGTCCGGCCACCGCGATGCCGATTTTCTTTGCGCTGATCCCGCCGCGGCTGGTCTGCACCCCCGTGACACGGCCAGTCGCCTGATCCCGGTCGATGCCCGTGACTTCGCAGTTCTGGATGATGTCGACCCCCTCCGAGTCGGCGGCCCGGGCATAGCCCCACGCCACCGCATCATGCCGGGCGGAACCGCCGCGCGGTTGTGCCAGCGCGCACACCACAGGAAATCGGCTTTCCATGGAGAGGTTCATCGCCGGCTCGATCCGCGCCAGGTCTTCCCGCGTCAGGAACTCCGCGTCGATGCCGCGCAAGCGCATCGAGTTGTAACGCCGAAGGGTCGTCTCGCGCTCGCCGAGTGTGTGGCAGGTATTGATCACCCGGCGCTGGCTGAACATGACGTTGTAGTTCAGGTCCTCCGACAGGCCTTCCCACAGTTTCAGCGAGTGTTCATAGAAGGGCGCGTTGCCGTCCAGCAGGTAGTTGGAGCGGACGATGGTCGTGTTCCGGCCCGTATTGCCGCCACCGATCCAGCCGCGCTCCAGCACCGCAATGTTGGTGATGCCGTGCAGCTTTGCCAGATAATAGGCGGTCGCCAAGCCATGCCCCCCGCCCCCGATGACGATGGCGTCATATTCCGCCTTCGGCTCTGGGCTGCGCCATGCCTTGGGCCAGTTCTCATGATAGCTCAGCGCGTTGCGCGCCAGCGCCCAGATTGAATAATGACGGGACATCGATTCTCACGGGAAAAGCGGAAGCCGTCATCCTAAGGGCCACGGCAGCAGAATGCCAGGGGTGCCCATCCGGTAGGATCGCACCCTGTCTACTGGTAGAACGGCGATGCTCGCCTATTTGAAATGTACCGGCAGACGGAGGATTTGATGCTTCGGAAGATTCTGATTGGCCTGTTGGCCGTCGTGGTGGTGCTCGTTGCCGCCGCCTTCCTGGCGCCGATGTTTATCCCGAAGGACTGGATTCGGGATCGGATCACGGCGCAGGTCCGGCAGGCGACCGGCCGGGAGTTGACCATTGCCGGCGATCTGGACCTCCAGCTTCTGCCCACGGCCCGGGTTAACGCACACGAGGTGACGTTCTCAAACCAGGAGATCGGGAGCCGCGCGGAGATGATGACGCTGCAGGAATTGCGCGTGCACGTTGCGTTGCTGCCTCTCCTGTCCTCGGAACTTGACGTCAACGAATTCGTCCTGGTCGAGCCGGATGTCCTGCTGGAGGTCAACGAAAACGGCAAAGCCAACTGGGTGTTCGACGCAGCGGGCCAGGCGGAAAGCGCGGCAGCGCCACCGGCGGAGCAGGCGAACGGCCAAGCGGGCAGCCCACTTGCCGGCCTCCAACTCGGCGACGTGCGCGTGGTCGATGGGCAGATCACCTACCGCGACGCCCAGACCGGCACGGTGGAGACCGTGAAAGACGTGAATGTGACCGTCTCATTGCCGAACCTTGACAGCCCGCTCGGCGTGGATGGACGCTTCGCCTGGAATGGCGAAACCCTGGAACTTAATTTGGGAGCGGAGCAGCCGCGCGCCCTGGCGGAAGGAGACGTCAGCCCGGTTTCGTTTTCTTTGAAAGGCGACCCGCTCAGTTTGAATTATAAGGGCCGTCTCGACACCGGAGCCCTCGAAGCGGGCGGAGCGCTCGATCTGGATGTGCCGTCGGTGCGCAGGCTGGCTGAATGGACCGGGAGCCCGTTGGACCTTCAGGGCGATCAGGCATTCGGTCCGTTGAAGCTGGACGGAGAGCTTGCCGCCGACCCCAGCAAAATCTCCTTCACGAGCATGACGTTGGTGCTGGATGAGATAAACGCTGATGGGGAGATGGCTGCGGCATTGGCAGGCGCGGTTCCG
>CAYYSC010000014.1:12652-17279 GCA_964474065.1 uncultured Rhodospirillales bacterium
TCGCCGACCGCCGGTGGATCCGCCGGCGAGAGCTCGGTCACCGGGAAGCTGAACGTGGCGGCGCTGAACCTGAACCCCTATCTCGAAGCGTTCGGCGGGGCGCCAGCCGCGGCAAACGGCGGCGGGCAGCAACAAGAGGGGCAGCAGCAGGCTACGGGCTGGAGCGACGAGCCGCTCGATCTCTCCCCCCTCCGCCAACTCAATGCGGAGCTGACCCTCAACACCGGCTTGCTGCAGGTCCAGGACATTAAGATTGACGAGAGTGCGCTTGCGGTGACTTTGAACGGCGGCAAGCTATCGCTCGATCTGCGCAAGTTGGCGCTTTATGACGGCAGCGGCACCGCGCAAATCGATGTCGATGCGAGCGGCGAAATCCCGTCCATCGGCCACTCCATGAAGCTCTCCGGGGTACAAGCCCGACCCTTGCTGACCGATGCAGCAGAGATCGATTGGCTCTCCGGTACCGCGAACATGGAAATGGATGTGACGACCCGCGGGACGAGTCAAAAGGCGATGGTCAATGCCCTCGATGGGAACGGGAATTTCGCCTTTCGCGACGGGTCGCTCTACGGGATCAATATTGCGGCCATCATCCGGGACCCGGCTTCGGCGGTCCTGAAACGCGAAACGGAAGAGCGGAAGACGGATTTTGCCGAACTCTCCGGTTCCTTCACGGCGAACGACGGGGTGGTATCGAACGACGACCTGCAATTGCTCTCGCCGCTGCTACGGCTGACGGGTGCCGGCACCGTCAACCTGCCGCCCCGCACGCTGAAGTATCGAATCGAACCGAAAGCGGTTGCTTCGCTGAAAGGCCAGGGAGGCGAGGGCGAGAAAGCCGGCGTTTTGATACCGGTTATCATCCAGGGCCCCTGGGACAATTTGAAAATCCGGCCAGACCTGAAAGGCGCAGCCGGCGAAACGCTGAAGGATCCGTCCAAGATCCTGGAGAGCGAAAAACCGGCAGAGGCACTCAAGAAACTTATCCCCGGCATTGGGGGCGGCTCTGACGGCGGATCGGAAGGGGAACAGTCCGGCTCTGACTCTTCCAGCCCGGTAGAAGAAGGGGCCGAGCGGCTGAAGAAGCTTTTCGGACGCTGAGTCAAGGCTGATAGCGCCAGATCAGTCGGATCGTGGTCGGCGAGGCTTCCTTCCCTCGCTGATCGCGGGAACAAAATTTCTCGATTTCACGCGAATAGGCATTATCGCCGCCGCTATTTTGCCTTCCCTTTGCTCGACTCGGAAACCGGAATGCCGCCCTTCCCGGCATCCTCGCGAAAAGGGGGCAGCAGTGGCGGCGCGGATTTCTCTTCAGGGAAGTGGTACTCAGCCAAGTAACATTTGGTATTATTTCTATTAAAACACAGGAATTCTGCCAAAAAAAATAACCCGGAACCCTTTAAGAAACAGAATCAATAAAACTAATGGCAATTATCATATGAACGATATATCCTTGCATATCGGCAAATTATTGCTGTGTATTTAAGAGGAACGGGTCATGTCGTTCAATGATTTTTCGAAAAGCCAAAAAGAACAAAAGAAAAATAGTGCTCCTGAACCCCAGCCGACGAACCAGAACCGTCCGCTGGAGCAGCAGGCTAAGCCTCAGGACAAAAGCCCTCATACAAAATAGCTGGACTTGACGCGCGCACAGCAAGGCATTGCCCGCCGGTGACGGCCCTCATCACTTTTTATCGGAGTATGTACAATGAAAACCCCTGAATGGTTCAAACCTGCACTTTTCGGCGTGGCCGTGGGCGCGGTGGCGGCCGCGATCGTCGGTTTCTCCGTTGGCGGCTGGGTCACCGCGGGCGGGGCCGAACGGCTTGCTGCCGCACGAGGCGATGCCGCAGCCGTGAAGGCTTTGGTACCCCACTGTTTGGCATTGTCGGAAAATGATCCGCAATCCGCCGCCATCATGGCCCAGTTGAAGGACGCCCGCAGCTACGAGCGGGACAATATCGTTGCAGATGCTGGTTGGGCGACGCAGCCGGGTGCCGAGCGTCCTGACCAACAAGTTGCTGCCGAATGTGCCGAGCGCCTGACATCCGCGCTGTGAACCGCGGATCTTTGCCGAATCGCCTCATGGGAGCCGCGTTGGCGCTCCTGTGGGCGATCGCCGGCCTGTTCGCCCCACTGGCTGCGGTCGCTCAGTCCTCAGGCGATCAGGCTCCCACCAACGCCCGCGAACGGCCATTCGGCGGCGGATGGGAGTGCAATCCCGGATTCCGCCTGGAGGGGGGGCAGTGCGTCAGCATCGTCGTGCCGGAAAACGCGTACGCCACCAACAAGAACTATGGCAAAGGATGGCAGTGCCGCCGCGGCTTCCGGGAGAGGTCTGGCAGCAAATGCGAAGCAATCCTGGTGCCGGAAAATGCCTTTCTGTCCTCTTCAGGCGGGAGTTGGCAGTGCGCGCGCGGCTATCGGCGCACCCGAGACGGCTGCGCCGCAATTGCGGTTCCGAAGAATGCATTCCTGAACGACCAGTCCTACGGATCCGGCTGGGACTGCGCGCGCGGCTACCGGAAAACGGCGGATGCTTGCGAGGCGATTATCCTCCCGGAGAACAGCTATCTCGATCCGACGTCGAGCGCCACGGGTTGGAGCTGCGCTCGCGGCTATCGGGCAACGGCCACAGCATGCGAACTGGTCAAGATTCCGAACCAAGCCTACTTCGCCGAAACCTCCCACGGCCCGAGTTGGAAATGCGAGCGCGGCTACCGCAGCACGGAAAACCAGTGCGAAAAGATCGTGTTGCCCGAGAATGGCCACCTGGATTATTCCGGCAACGACTGGGATTGCGACCCGCCCTTCGCCAGGCGTGGCCAAGCGTGCATGTTGCTGCGGTAATTGCCTGCACGAAGCCCGCGGCGAAGGGCGACCGGCCGGGAAGATGACGGCGCCTAGGCGGTCTCCTCGACCTCCAAGCCGAGTTCCTCGATCATGGCGTTGCGCATCTTGAACTTTTGCGCCTTGCCGGTGACGGTGAGGGGCAACTCGCTTTTGAAGCGCACGTAGCGCGGAATCTTGTAATGGGCGATCTGGCCCCGGCAGAACTCGCGGATCTCCTCTTCCGTCGCGGCGTGGCCAGGGCGCAGCACAAGCCAAGCGGCGACCTCCTCGCCGAATTTGGGATCGGGCACGCCGAACACCTGCACCTCGCTGACCGCAGGGTGGCGGTAGAGAAACTCCTCGATCTCGCGCGGGTAGACATTCTCGCCGCCGCGGATGAGCATATCCTTCACTCGCCCGGTGATGTTGCAGTAGCCCTCTTCGTCAATGGTGGCGAGGTCGCCGGTGTGCATCCACCCTTCGGCGTCAATGGCTTCCGCTGTCCGCTCTGGCTCGTCCCAATAGCCCTTCATCACGGAGTAGCCGCGCGTGCAGAGCTCGCCCTGCAGGCCTGGCGCGAGCGTGTGGCCGCTTTCGTCGATGATCTTGCACTCCACGTGCGGGTGGATCCGGCCGACCGTAGACACCGCCCGTTCCAGCGGATCGTTCGTGGAGGTCTGGAAGGAAACCGGGCTCGTCTCCGTCATGCCGTAGGCAATCGTCACTTCGGCAAGGTTCATCTCGTGGACGCAGCGTTTCATGACCTCGATCGGGCATGGTGCGCCAGCCATCACGCCGGTACGCAGGCGCGAGAGATCGAACTGGGCAAGGTCCGGGTGCCCCAGCATGCCGACAAACATGGTCGGCACGCCATAAAGCGCGGTGCATTTCTCCTGGGAAGCGGCTCTAAGCGTGCTGGCGGAGTCAAATCCTTCGGCGGGGAACACCATGGCGGCGCCGGTGGTGACGCAGCCGAGCGTACCCATCACCATACCGAAGCAGTGGTAGAGCGGCACGGGAATGCAGAGCCGGTCCTGCTCCGTGAATCGCTGCGCGCCGACGACGAAGCGCCCATTATTCAGGATGTTAATGTGCGTAAGGGTCGCCCCTTTCGGCGCGCCGGTCGTGCCGGAGGTAAACTGGATGTTGATGGAATCGTCTGGCGCGAGCGTGTTCGTGATCGCGTCCAGTGCAGAGGCGGGGGTGTCCCTGCCGCTTTCGACCATGTCGTCGAAATTGAACATGCCGGGTGTTTTCTCGTCGCCCACGCGGATGACAAAGCGCAGGTGCGGCAACCTCTCTGAGTCGAGCTCGCCGGGCGCGCAGGCGGAAAGCTCGGGCGCCAGGATTCCCAGCATCTCCAGATAGTCGCTGCTCTTGAACTCAACGGCGGTGACCAAGGCCCTGCAGCCGACCTTGTTCAGCACGTACTCGACTTCGGCCAGACGGTAGGCCGGGTTGATCGTCACCAGAATGATGCCGATGCGGGCGGTGGCATACTGAGCCAGCAGCCATTCATAGCGGTTGGGCGACCAGATCCCCAGCCGGTCGCCTCTCTGCAGGCCGAGCTTGAGGAGCCCGCCGGCCAGCGCATCGACCTCCCGGTCGAAGTCTCGCCAGGACCAGCGAACGCCCTGCTCGCAAAAGACCGCAGCCTCGCGGTCCGGAAACGCTGCCACCGTCTGCTTGAATACCGAGGGTATAGTGCGGTGCCAGAGTTCCGGGGTGGTATCCCCGATCACATGCGCCAGACCATTGCGGGGCGTTGGGTCATGTCGTGTTGCCGCGGTCGGCG
>CAYYSC010000015.1:0-17191 GCA_964474065.1 uncultured Rhodospirillales bacterium
GTTCGGCGGTTCGCACCCCCGCCCCTCGCGCCATGAAGCGGCGTTCACGATGGCCGACTATGCCGACCGGATGGCTGCGGACCACGGCGTGCGCGTCGGCCACGTCGCCCGGCATCTGGTAGGCCTGTTCCAAGGCATGCCCGGCGCCCGCGCCTTCCGCCGGCATCTGTCCGAGCATGCTTTCCGCGCCGGCGCCACCGGCCAGGTAATCCGCGATGCAGCGAGCCTGGTCCCGGCGACGGAGGAAAGTGCCGCCGCCTGAGGTGGCGTTATTCGACGCCGTTGCTCTCCCCGATCGGGGCTTTTGCAATGGGCACGCCCGGCAGGGCCTTGTCCGTGCGGATCACCGGGAAGGTGGTCACGCGAATCACATCACGGGCAGAGGTCAACGCCTGCGTGATTTCGTTCTCGTGGGCCGTGTTGCGGGCATAGATTTTCAGCAGAAAATCGCCGCCGCCGCGCACCATGTGGCACTCTCGAACCTCTTCCCAATGGCGAACCATATCCTCGAACGCGCGGAGGCGGTCCTGGGCCTGCGTCTCCAGGCCGATCAGGGCGAAGAAGATGACTTCGAAGCCGAGTTTTTGCGGGTCCAGATCGGCATGGTAGCCGCGAATGAAGCCTCCGGTTTCCAAAGCCCGCACCCGGCGGAGGCAAGGAGGCGCCGAGATGCCGGCCCGCGTCGCCAGTTCCACATTGGTCATGCGGCCATTTGCTTGCAGATCGCCCAGAATTTGCCGATCAATTTCATCAAGCCGCACGCGCGCCATACGGACTTCCTCCAAAACCGATTTTGCGCAATTATATTGCGCGGCGGAAGGAAATGCCATGCTGCTTTGCGTTAAGTGCTGCTTGGCGCGACCTTTCTGTCGTCCTACCTATGGCGTGGGCGGCATGGCTCGAAAAGAAACGGCTGCATAATCCGCCGGCGGCTTTGATGTCTGGATATTATTATGGAACATCGTACACGTGTCTTGATCATCGGCTCAGGACCTGCGGGCTACACTGCTGCGATTTACGCGGCACGGGCCGGTCTGAAACCGCTGTTGGTGCAGGGCATGGCGCCCGGTGGCCAGCTCACCATCACCACTGACGTGGAGAACTATCCCGGCTTCGCCGACGTGATCCAGGGGCCCTGGCTCATGGAGCAGATGCAGGCTCAGGCGGAGCACGTCGGGACCGAGATGAAATTCGACATGGTCACGGAAATCGACGTGACGCACCGGCCTTTCGTCTGCAAGGGCGACGGCGGCGATACCTATGTCGCCGACAGCGTGATCATTTGCACAGGCGCGGAAGCCCGCTGGCTGGGCCTGGACAGCGAGGAGCGTTTCCGCGGCTTCGGCGTTTCCGCCTGCGCCACCTGCGACGGGTTCTTTTTCCGGGAAAAGCCAGTCCTCGTCGTCGGCGGCGGCAACACCGCGGTAGAGGAAGCCCTCTACCTGACCAACCACGCGAGCAGCGTCACACTGGTGCATCGCCGCGACACCCTGCGGGCCGAGAAAATCCTGCAGGAACGCCTGTTCCGGAACCCGAAAGTCGAGGTGATCTGGGACAGCGTGCTGGACGAAGTGGTGGGGGAGGACAATCCCCCCACGGTCACGGGCGCCCGCCTGCGCAACGTCAAGACGGACGCGGTCCAGGAGCTAAGCGTCGACGGCGTATTCATCGCCATCGGCCACCGTCCCAACACGGACATCTTCCAGAGCAAGCTCGACATGGACAGCGAGGGCTACCTGATCACCGCGCCGGACAGCACCCGAACCAACATTCCCGGCATCTTCGCCGCCGGGGACGTGAAGGACAAGGTATTCCGCCAAGCCGTGACGGCAGCGGGTCTGGGATGCATGGCAGCGCTCGAAGCCGAAAAATTCCTGGCGGCCGAAGAAGCCGCGGAGGCAGCATAGCCATGCCAAGAGCGGCCGTGCCCCCCGCTTCCATGCGGATGGACTGGGACAAGCTCCGGGTTTTTCACGCCGTTGCCGACGCCGGCAGCTTCACCCATGCGGGCGAGGTCTTGAACCTCTCCCAAAGCGCCGTCAGCCGCCAAGTCCACTCCCTAGAGGAGAGCCTGGGTCTGCTGCTGTTTCACCGGCATGCCCGCGGCCTGATCCTGACGGAATCGGGTGAATTGCTGTACCGGACCGTCCACGACGTCTTCCATCGCCTCGCCATGGTGGAGGTGCAGTTGACCGAGTCGCGGGAGCAACCGCAGGGGCCGCTGAAAATCACAACGACCACGGCATTCGGCTCGACTTGGCTGACGCCGCAGATGAAGGAATTCATCGATCAATATCCGGACATTGATGTCAGCCTCGTCCTGACCGAGGCGGATCTGGATCTCGGCATGCGGGAGGCAGACTGCGCCATCCGCTTTGAACCGCCGACCCAGCCCGACCTGATCCAGCGCCATCTGAAGACCGTTCGGTCGCGGCTGTTTGCGTCGTCCAGCTACATCAAACAGCACGGTATGCCGCAGACGGTGGAGGATCTGGACGGACATATCATCGTTTACGGCCAGGACGGTCCTTTGCCGACATCGACGATCAACTGGCTGATGGACCCCCAGCGCACGCAGGTTCCGTTACGCCCGGTGCTTCGCGTCAATAACGTCTACGCGCTGTACCGGGCCGTGGTCAGCGGTCTCGGCATCGCATCGCTGCCAACCTACATGGCCCGTCTGTCGAACGAGATTATCAATGTGCTTCCGGCGATCGAAGGCCCCATGCTGGAAGTCTACTTCATCTACCCCGAGGAGATGCGGAATTCTAAACGGATCTCCGTGTTCCGGGATTTCCTGGTTCGCAAGATCGCGGAGCGGCGACTGGATTTCTGAGCGTAGCCGGCTGGAACCTCCCGGTACCGGCCACTATAGCAGAAACAGCGCGGCAAGGCCCAAAAAGGCAAAAAATCCGATCACGTCCGTGACAGTGGTCAACAGGACGGAGGACGCGACGGCCGGGTCGATTTTCAGCCGGTCCAGGCCGAGCGGGATCGCCACACCGAAAAATCCGGCAACAATAAGGTTGACGACCATCGCCGCCGCAATCACGCCACCGATCATGGGTTCGCCGAACCACAACGCGGCAAACGCACCGGCGATCAGGGCGAACAGGACGCCGTTGATACTGCCGACCGTCACCTCCTTGAGAAGAATACGGATGGCGTTGCGCCGGTTGAGTTGACGCATGGCAAGCGCCCTGACCGCCACGGTCAGGGTTTGCGTGCCGGCATTGCCGCCCATGCTCGCGACGATCGGCATCAGCACAGCCAGCGCCACGATTTGATCGATGGTCGCCTCGAAAAGCGCAATCACCGCGGAAGCCATCACGGCCGTCCCAAGATTGACGAACAGCCACTGAAACCGCGCCTTGGTCGTTTCCCACGTCGGCTGGTAGAGATCCCCTTCCGTAACGCCGCCCAGGCGCAGCAGGTCGTCCTCGTGCTCCTCGTCGATGACGTCGACGATGTCGTCGATGGTCACAACGCCCAGCAGCCGTCCCGCCTCGCTCACGATTGGTGCGGAGGTTAAATTCTTTTGACGGAATTGGTGGGCCAAGTCTTCCTGATCCATCGTGACGGGGAACATGGTCTCCGCCTTGTCCATTACGTCGCTGATCAGCACAGGCCGCTTGTTGCGGAGGATGCGGCTGAGCGCGATCTGGCCGATGGGCCGGTGCATCGGATCGATGACGAAGATGTCGTAAAAATCATCCGGCAGGTCGTGAGAATTGCGCAGAAAATCGATGGTGTCGCCAACCGTCCAGAACCCGGGCACCGCCAGCAGGTCCCGCTGCATCAACCGGCCGGCCGTGTATTCAGGATAGGTCAGGCCCTGCCGCAACACGACCTGGTCGGAAGCCGGCAGCCGGGCCAGCAAATCCTCCAGCTGCTCCGGCTCCAGATCGCCGATGACTTCTAGGGCGTCATCCGTCTCCAGGTCGGATACGGCCGCGGCAAGTTCTTCCGGGTGAAGAATGCCCAGGATTTCTTCGCGAATGGCGCCGTCGAGCTCCGGCAGAACCTCGGCGTCAAGGGCATCACCCAGAACCTGGATCAGCCCGACCCGGTCCTCCCCCGACAGTCCTTCCAGAAGATCCGCCAGATCGGCGGGCGCAAGCGGCTCCACCAGCGACCGGACCGCTTCTTCGTCCGGCGCCTCCAGCGCTTCTTCGACCTGGTCGTAGAATTCCTGGCTCAGCGTGACAGGCGGGGCTTCGGCTTCAGCATTTTCGGGCGTCTCTGACTCAAGGTGCTGGATGTCTGCCATGCGCCCTTTCCCTCGATGATGGAAATGCTGTGCCTCGTCGTTACCTCGCCCTGTGATAACTGCGGCCCGTGGCGCTTGGGCTACGGGCCGTCATTTATGACTGATGGTGCGGTCGAGAAGACTCGAACTTCCACGGGATTTCTCCCACAGCGACCTCAACGCTGCGCGTCTACCAATTCCGCCACGACCGCTTATGTTCCAGGGGAACATTCTCGCCAGTGCCTATCATGGCCGGCGATACAAGAGGTGGCAGATAGCAGAGACATGCCAATGGATCAAGCGCCCGTTCGTGCAACAGAACCTTTGTCTTCCGCGCAACACGCGCTGCAGTGGACGGTGGCGGCGGCCCCCGTCCCCTATCTCGAGGCCGTCGCCGCAATGGAAGAACGGGCGGCATCCATTCGTGCCGGAAGCGCCGGCGAATGGGTATGGCTCCTGGAGCACCCGCCGCTTTATACAGCCGGCACCAGCGCACGAACGCATGACCTGCTGACGCCGGACCGGTTTCCGGTTTTCGAAAGCGGCCGCGGCGGCCAGTACACCTATCACGGGCCGGGCCAGCGGGTGGCCTATGTCATGCTGGACCTGCGCGCGCGGAAGATGGGCGTTCGCGACTATGTCTGCCGGCTCGAGGACTGGATCATCGCTTCGCTTGCGCGTTTCGGCCTGAAAGGCGAACGCCGCGACGGGCGGATCGGCATTTGGATTGAGCGTGGGACTGACGCGGTCGGCCGGCGGCGCGAGGACAAAATTGCCGCGATCGGCGTGCGGGTGCGCCGCTGGGTGAGCTATCACGGCATCGCCATCAATGTGGAGCCCGACCTGGATCATTTCGGCGGGATCGTCCCCTGCGGCATTGCAGAACACGGGGTGACATCCCTGGTGGATCTGGGCTATCCGGTAACGATGCCCGATCTGGACGCAGTACTGCGCGACACGTTCGAGGATGTGTTCGGCGGGGCGCCGGCCTGCACCGTCGATGCCTAGCCTGGCGGTTGTTTCTTCCGCGTGCTTGGCACAGATTGGAATGGGGAAGGGAATCCGGTCCGGTGGCCGGCCTGGTCTTCAAAACCAGTCGAGACGGCGCCAACGCTGTCTGGTGGGTTCGACTCCCACTCCCCTCCGCCAGCATTGAATGAACCGCTGACCATGGCCGGAAATCCCAATGACCTTGGCGGGCGTGCCCGCTGACCGGCTAGCGCGATTGCCTGCCAATCCGATAACGGAGCCGTCCGGTGCTTTACCTGGCCATCAAGACCTTTCTCTCAATGACAGCGGATATGGAGAGGTGGTGCGAGATGGCGCGCCCGAGAGGATTCGAACCTCTGACCTTTCGCTCCGGAGGCGAACGCTCTATCCACTGAGCTACGGGCGCTTACCAACCCTGCCTGTAGCAGGCGGGGAAGCTTATTGCAACGCGGCGCACGCTTCCTGGATCAAGCGCCCGCCTTTGTGCAGGTCTTCTTCCGGCGCGACGAAGCTGGCCCGGAAGTAGGGAGACAGTCCATACGCCTCTCCCTGGACAACTGCAACCCCCACTTCGTCCAACAGATAAAGCGTGAAGTCACGGTCTGATTCAATGACCTTTCCGCCGGGGGTCCGCTTGCCGATGACGCCGGCGCACGAGCAAAAAATATACATCGCGCCTTCCGGCGAGCTGCAGGAAAGACCGTCCGCCCCGTTCAGGTATTTCACCAGAATATCGCGGCGGCGCTGAAGGTTCGCCGTTCGGTCGTTAACCAGAGTTTGCGGTCCGTTGAGTGCGGCGGTGGCTGCAGCCTGACCGATGGCCGAGACCCCCGCGGTGCTTTGCGATTGCATTTTCGACATCGCTTGGATCATTCCCAGCGGGCCGCCCGCAAAGCCGACCCGCCAGC
Organism: uncultured Rhodospirillales bacterium; assembly: GCA_964474065.1. Taxonomy (GTDB): domain Bacteria; phylum Pseudomonadota; class Alphaproteobacteria; order Bin95; family Bin95; genus JACKII01. The sequence goes on from CAYYSC010000015.1 coordinate 6,148, forward strand.
CGGTCATCGAATAGGCCTTGGAAACGCCGTTGCAGGTGATGGTCCGCTCCGCCAGTTCCGGCACCGCCTGCGCGATGGTGGCGAACTCCCGCCCGTCGAACAGCAGGTGCTCATAAACGTCGTCCGTCAGCACCCACACGTCAGGGTGACGCTTAAGGATCTCCCCGAACGCCCGCAACTCGTCGGCCGTATAGGTCGCCCCACTCGGGTTGTTGGGAGAGCAGAGAATCAGCCATTTGGTCTTGCCGGTGATCGACTCCTCCAGCTGCTCCGGCCGCATCTTGAAGCTCTGGTTCTGGCCGGATGTCACGATCACCGGCGTGCCGCCCGCGATCTTCACGATGTCCGGATAGCTGGTCCAATAGGGAGAGGGGACAATCACTTCGTCGCCGGCGCCGACCGAGGCCATCAGGCAATTGAACAAAATCTGCTTGGTACCAGAGCCGACCGTGATCTGCTCCGGCGTAAAGTGCAGACCGTTGTCCCGGGCGAACTTCGCGCAGGCTGCCTGGCGCAATTCCAGCGTGCCGTTGATGGGCGTGTAGCGCGTCTCGTTCCGCTCCATCGCGTCGAGCACCGCCTGTTTCACATGCCGGGGCGTCGGAAAATCCGGCTCCCCGGCCGTCAGTTTGATAATGTCCCGTCCTTCGGCTTGCAGCTCCCGCACGCGGGCTGTAGCGATCTGGCTGGGTGACGGCTGGAAGCGGCTCATGCGGGGAGCGAGGGACGGGGCAGACATGGGCTTGAACGCGGTCCTGGTTTCAGAATATGGGTTGCGCCTGCTACACACCTGTCTCCCTGATCGTCAAGGTGATAACGCCGGGAAGTTTCGGGGCAATGTCGAAGGCACGGTTGCGGGCCCAATGATAGGGGACACCCGCCGCTTTTCTAAGGAATTTCGCCGTCATGACCATTCACGTCACGCATCTTGACCACTTTGTCCTTACCGTGGCCGATATCGAGCGCACCTGTGACTTCTACGAAAGGGTGCTGGGCATGAAACGGTCCCTCTTCGGAGAGGGGCGGACGGCGCTTCATTTCGGCAACCAGAAGATCAACCTGCATCCGGCCGACCACGTCGTCGATCCGAACGTCCGCCACGCTACGCCGGGCGCAGCCGATCTGTGCTTTATCACGACGACGCCCGTCGCCGACGTGGTCGATCACCTGAATGCGGAAGGCGTGCCGATCATCACCGGCCCGGGCGAGCGGGCCGGTGCGCGGGCCAACCTGATGAGCGTTTATTTTTACGATCCAGACGAAAACCTGATTGAGGTCGCAAACGAAGTCGCCCGGAACCGTTAAGGCGGCCAGACCCAGAGAATCATGGGCACCGCCACAACCAGCACCAGCAAGGTCAACGGCAAGCCCAAGCGCCAGTAATCGCCGAAACGGTAGCCGCCCGGCCCCATTACCAACGCGTTGTTCTGATGGCCGACGGGCGTGAGGAACGCACACGAGGCAGCGACGGCAACTCCCATGAGCAGCGGGTCCGGGCTGATTTTCATGGTACCGGCCAAGTGCACCGCGAATGGCGCCATCAGCACCGCCGTCGCGGCGTTGTTCAGAACATTGGTGAGCGACACGGTCAGCCCCATCAGCAGCACAAGGGTCAACCCCGGCGTGTGGACGGAGGTCATTGCGAGCAGAGCCTCGGCGGCCATCGCTATCACGCCGCTGGTTTTCAGGGCCTCTCCCAGAGGGATCAGCGCCGCGAGCAGGATAATCACGGACCAGTCGATAGCCTCGTAAGCCTGGCGAATATGAAGCACGCCTGCCAGCACCATTCCGATCGCGCCGGCGCTCACCGCCACGTCGATCGGCAGAAGCCCCGTTGCGCCCAAGGCGATCGCTGCTCCGAACAAGGAAAGGGACCGCCGAGGCCCGCGCTTGTCCGGGCCGGAGGCCTGGAGCCCCCGCTCGGCCAGAGGCAGGCAGCCGATGGAAGCCACCACATCCCGCAGGCGCTCCGCCTCGCCTTGCAGCAACAACACATCGCCCGCGGCAAAGCGGAACGAACGCAACCGGCCGCGGTAAGGCGTGCCCTGGCGGGAAACCGCGAGCAGGTTGACGCCATACTGCCGTTGCAGCCGTGCCCGCAGCACGCTGCGGCCTTCCAGCCGGGAACCGGGCATCACGACCGCCTCCACCAACCCGACATCCTCGGACTGAAGGAGCGGGGTCATCGGCGCACCGGGATCGACGACGCTCAGCCCCAATTTTTGCAGAAACGTGCGGAAGTCGCGGGGCACCGCCTCAATCATCAGGATGTCGTCGGCCTGCAGCCGGACCAACCGCGGCACCGCCGGAACCAGGCGCCCCGCCCGGATCAGGCCGATGATTTTCACGTCCAGGTCGGCAATCAGCGGGTCGAGCTGCGCGATGGTCTTGCCGATCACGGGGGCGCCTTCCTGGACGCGCGCCTCGGCCAGGTAGTCCTCCATTTGAAAAGTGTCCTGGTTCGGCTCTGACGCTACTGCCTTACTGCCCGGCACCAAGCGCCAGCCGACAAGGGCGATGAACAAGACGCCCGCCCCGGCAACCGTCACGCCCACGGGCGCGAAGTCGAGCACCCGAAATGCCGCGCCAGTGGCTTCCCCGCGGGCAGCTGCAACCACCAAGTTTGGTGGTGTGCCAATAGCAGTGACCAAGCCGCCAAGTATGGTCGCGAAACCAAGCGGCATCAGCAAGGCCGGTGCTTGCCAGCGGTTACGGTTGGCGATTGGCATTAGCAACGCCAGAGCGCCGACGTTGTTCATGACGCTGGAAAGCAGCGCGCCCGTTCCCGTCAAGGCCGTCAGTTGGTGCTTGCCCCCGTCGCGCGGCAGAAACCACGCGGTCAGCAGGTCAACAGCACCGGAAAGGACCAAGCCCCGGCTCATCACAAGAACCGCCGCAACCGTGACGACGGCAGGGTGGCTCAGACCGGAGAAAGCCTCGTCTTGCGGCACGACACCCAGCACGACGCCGGCGATCAGGCCCGTGAGAGCCACGACGTCATACCGCCACCGTCCATCGACGAATGCGGCCAGCAACACGGTCAGAAGCAGGACGGAAACAATCGCTGCGTACACGCGCTCTCTCGCAGTGGCTGGCGGTTGCGTCTAATATGGGCCTTTCCTTGCCCTAACGCTTACGCCTTCATGATTCACCGCCAAAAGCGACCAACCGCCGCCACGCTGACTCCGCCGGCCGCGCACGCCATGCAGGCGGCGGTAAAAGCCCACCGCGCTGGCCGGTTGGACGAAGCAATCGTTGGCTACCGCCAGGTGGTGAAACAAGCGCCAAGCTTTCCGCCAGCCCACTACAACCTGGGCGTCGCCTTGAAAGCCAAGGGTCAAGCCAAACCGGCAATGCGCGCATTGGATACGGCCCTTCGGACGCAGCCCCGGTATGGTCTCGCTCACGCAGCACTTGCCGAGCTCTACGACCAGGGCGAGGTGCCGGACAAGGCCTTGCGACACTGGATCGCCGCCTACCGGGAACTGTGCGATCAGCCGACGGTGGTGAATGGGCTGGTGAACCGGCTCGGGAGCATGCGTTTCAGCAGCGCCGCACCGGAACTCAGCGGGCTGACCGCCGCGCTGCTGGAGCGGCGGGACGTGGAGGGGCAGCGGCTGGCGGGCGCCGCGCTAAGCCTGTTGCGGCTGCACCCGCAAATCCGAAAAGCTTTGGAGACTGGTAATCCGGAACGGCTGCCACTGGATAAGCCGCCGCCGCTGCTACTTGCCGTGCTGCGAAATACCATCGCGGCAGATCCAGATTGGGAAAGCCTGCTGACCTCCCTCCGCGCCTGCCTCGTGCAGACGTTCGACCGGCTGGGCCATCCGGCTGCAGCTCTGACGCGCGCCTTGGCGGACCAGATGCTGGCAACGGACTATGCCTTCAGGGCCTCCCCGGCCGAAGAAGAGATCGGGATGGAGACGGTCACAGACGGCGCGTTGACGGCGGCGCACGTCCGGGCCGCCCTCTACCGTCCCATTGCGCTGGAGATCGCGGATTTGCGGGCCGAGAGCGAATGGGAAGATTTCGTCTCCCGCCATGTCTGGCAGCGTCAGGAGGAACGCAGGGCAGCAGAGGATATGCCGCGTCTGACCCCCGTCGAGGATGCCGTCTCCCGCGCGGTCCAGGATCAGTACACGGCCCTGCCCTATCCGCGCTGGCAATCCACGCGGGTCATCGAAGCCCGGCCGCGCCGCGCCGTCCTGGCGGCAGCGGTTCCGGGAGCCCAGTCCCTGGCGCCGCCCGAGCCACGACGGCTTTCCATCCTCGTGGCTGGATGCGGAACGGGGAAGCACGCCGTCGACGTCGCTACGCGCTTCGTCAACGCCGAAGTGCTGGCAGTTGATCTTTCCCGCAACTCGCTCGGTTATGCCAAGACGCAAGCCCAACGCTTCGGCATTACCAACCTCTCCTTCGCAGAGGCGGATATTCTCGCGCTCGGGGAAATCGGCCAGCGCTTTGATCACATCGAAGCCGTCGGCGTGCTGCACCATTTGGCGGAGCCGGAATGGGGGTGGCAGGTGCTTTGCGGTCTGCTGGTTGCGAACGGCACCATGAAGATCGGCCTCTACAGCCGCCGCGGGCGTGCGGCGATCAAGGCGGCCCAGGCAATTGCCGAGGATTTCCCCCGCACGGCGGAAGGCTTGCGAGTACTCCGCCAGACGATCCGCGCCTTGCCGGAAGAGCATCCCGCCGCCCCCGTGCGCAGGGAGTTCGACTTCTATTCGCTTGCAGGCGTGCGGGACGCGCTCGCCCACACGCAGGAGCACGACTACACGCTGCCGCAAGTCGCCGGGATGCTGGATCGGCTGGACTTGCGTTTTCTGGGCTTCGAGTCCGCCACAACCATGCCTGCGCGCATCTACCGATCCGCGTACCCGGACGATCGCGCGATGGCGGATCTGATGCGATGGGATACGCTGGAAGAGAAGCACCCCGACCTGTTCCACCATATGTACCAGTTCTGGTGCCTGAAAACCGGCGGTTAGCGGCCGCGGATCATTCGGATCAACGTGCGGTCCCGGTCGATGAAATGATGCTTCAATGCGGCCGCGGCATGCACACCGACCAGACCAAGAAGCCCGTATGCGCCGTAGGTGTGAATGGCCGTCGCGATCTCGCGCACCGTCTCGTTGCCTTCCACAACCGCCGGCACCGAAAACAGGCCGAACAGGTCCAGCGGATTTCCATCGGCAGTCGTAATCAGATAGCCGGCAATCGGCAACACAATCACCGCCAGGTACAGCAGCTTGTGCGCGGCCACCGCCGCCGCCCGCTCCCGCCAGGGCATGGGGAGGCTATCAGGCGGTCGGTTCACCAGATTGCCGAGCGCAAACGCCAGCCCCACAACCCAGGTCACGACGCCCAATTCCTCATGCAGGCTGCTCGCGTCATGATACCAGGGATCGTAGTAGCTCAATCCTACCATCCACCAGCCGAGCCCGATCAGCCCAAGGACCAGCACCGCCATCGACCAGTGCAACAGGCGGGCGCCGATACCGTAGCGCTGCCGCGTATTGCCAAGCAGCCGGGACCCTTCCCGCATCGCTACTGCCGTATGCCTTCCACATGCAGTTCCAGGCGCACGATCCATGATGCCGGGCCAACATTACGGTCCATGCCGAAGTCGCGCCGGTCAAACTGGGTCGTTCCCTTGAAGCCAGCCCGGTAGCCACCCCACGGGTCCTCGCCCTCGCCAACTTTCGTCACGTCAAGCACCACTTCTCTGGTGACACCCATGAAGGTCAGATCGCCGGTTAGCTTGCCGCCGTTCTCATCGCCTTCGAACTTGGTGCTCTCGAACGTGGCGGTGGGATACTCGTCCGTGTTCAGGAAATCGGCGGAGCGCAGATGCTTGTCCCGCTTCGCATGATTGGAGTCGATAGAGGCTGTATCGATCACCACCGATACTTCCTGCGCCGCGGGGCCGGCGGCCGGATCATACTCGAACGTACCCTCGAACTGATTGAACCGGCCGAGCATCCAGGAATAGCCGAGATGCTGCGTTTTCCACTGGATTGCCGAGTGGCTTGGGTCGATCTCATAGCTTGCCGCGTTCGCTGCAGACCAGGCCAAGGCAGCCGACGCGACCATCGCCAACGTTGTTTTCCGCATATTCCCCTCCGGAAGAGTTGCAAACTTGTTTTGTATTTCACTGCGTCTTACGCCAGATCGCGCATGAACGGCCACCACGTTGGCGGACCACTCTCGGAAACTTGACCGAGCGACCGGGGCTGGTGGCGCCTGGGAGCACGGCGCCAGCGGCGTTTGCGGTGCCCTGCCCTTCCTTGCTACCATCGTTGCAATATGCAGCTTCGTTATGCTGGGAAGGATCACGCATGAAATTCGGCATTTTCTATGAGCATCAAATCCCCCGCCCCTGGACGGAGGATAGCGAGTACCGCCTCATGCAGGATTCCCTGGCTCAGATCGAATTGGCAGACAAGCTGGGCTACGATTACGCATGGGAGGTGGAGCACCACTTCTTGGAGGAATATTCCCACTCCGCCAGCCCGGAAGTTTTCCTTGGCGCTGCCAGCCAGCGCACCCAGAACATTCGCCTGGGCTACGGCATCATTCAGCTTACGACCAATCAGCCGCACCGGGTGGCGGAGAAGGTCGCGACGCTGGATCTCGTCTCGGGCGGCCGGGTCGAATTCGGCATGGGCGAAGGCGCCGGTCCGGCGGAGTTGCATCCATTCGGCATTCAGGTCCGGTCCAAGCGCGAGCGTTGGGAAGAGGCGGTGAAGTGCACGATCCCGATGTTCACGGAAACATCGTGGGCTTGGGAGGGCGAATACTACCAGTTCCCGGCGCGCAATGTCGTGCCGAAACCGAAGCAGAAGCCACATCCGCCGTTGTGGGTGGCATGCTCCAATATCCAGACCATCGGCCAGGCGGGCGCCTGGGGGATGGGCGCTCTCGGCTTCACCTTCGTCTCGCCGGATGCGGCGCAGGCCTGGGTGCACAAGTACTACAACAACCTGCTCCACAACCAGCAGCGGCTTGCCGATTATCCGGCCAATCCGAACATCGCCATGGTCTCCGGTTTCATGTGCGCGGAGACGGATGAGGAGGCCTACAAGAAGGCCAGCGGCTGGACGTTCTTCATCTTCGCCCTGTCCCACTATGGCCGGGAGGGCATCGGTGCGCCTGGACAAGTCGATTTGTGGGAGAAGTTCCAGGAGTGGCGGCACACGGAAAAGGCAAAGAAGGCCTTCGAAGGAGCGTTGATCGGCTCGCCGGAAACCATCCGCCGCAAGCTGCGCCTGTTCCAGGACGCGCACGTGGACCAGGTCATCCTGCTGAACCAGGCGGGCAAGACGACGCACGAGGACATCTGCGGCAGCCTGGAATTGTTCGCGAAGGAAGTGATGCCCGAATTCCGCGCGGAAGAGGCCCAGCACGCCCAATGGAAGGAAGACGTGCTGAACGGGCGGATCGTGCTGGAAGACCTGGATACCCAGCCCTACGACCTCTACAGCCACCAGAACGAAGATATCGTCCGTCTGACGCCGGAACAGCTCAAGGCCCAGATGGCGGCCAAGGAAGCCGCGAAGAAGACAGAGGCTGCGGGCGACGACTAGTTCGGCCGTGCCTGGCCCCGCCGCGCGGCGGGGCCGGTTGTTTGTCAGCTACCCCGCCGTCGGCAGCTTGTAGTCCTTGAACCGTTCGCGCAGTTGCAGCTTGGAGAGCTTGCCGGTGGCCGTGTGCGGCAATTCATCGACGAACACGACGTCGTCCGGCGTCCACCACTTCGCGATCTTGCCATCGAACCAGGCGACCATCTCCTCCTTGGTCATCTCCTCGCCCGGCCGGGTGACGACGACGAGGAGCGGCCGCTCGTCCCAGCGGGGGTGATAGAGCCCGATCACGGCAGCCTCTGCCACCTTCGGATGGCCGACGGCGATATTCTCCAGGTCGATGGAGCTGATCCATTCACCGCCGGACTTGATCACATCCTTGATGCGGTCGGTGATCCAGATATAGCCGTCCGGGTCGATTGCCACGACGTCGCCCGTGCCGAACCAGCCGTCCAGGCGGTGCGCCGATGTCTTCTCCGTCTGGAAGTACTGGTCGATGATCCAGGGACCACGCACCATCAATTCGCCCACGGTCTCGCCGTCCCAAGGCAACTCCCGGTCGTTTTCGTCCACAATCTTCATGTCGACGCCGTAAAGCGGCCGCCCCGCGGACTGCTGCAGGTTCACCTTCTGCTCGCCGGTCAGCTCCTTGTATTTGAACTTCGGCGTGTTGACGGTACCGAGTGGTGACATCTCCGTCATGCCCCAGGCGTGGAGCACTTCCACCCCGTACTCGTCCTGGAACGCTTCCATCATCGCCCGCGGGCAGGCGCTGCCGCCGATGACGACGCGCTGCAAGTGCTCCAGCGTCGCCCCGGTCGCGCGCAGATGATTGAGCAGGCCCAGCCAGACGGCCGGCACGGCGGCGGTCAGCGTCACCTTCTCCCCGTGCAGCAGCTCGTGCAGGCTCTTGCCGTCCAGGTCGCGGCCCGGCATCACCATCTTGGCGCCCATCATCGCGCAGGAATAAGGTAACCCCCACGCATTGACGTGGAACATCGGCACCACCGGCATCACCGATTCGCGGGAAGAAATGCCGAGCCCATCCGGCGAGACCGAGGCGAAGGTGTGCAATACCGTGGAGCGGTGGCCATAAAGCGCGCCCTTCGGATTGCCCGTCGTACCGCTGGTGTAGCAAAGCGCCGCGGCGCTGCGCTCGTCAAAGGTAGGCCATGTGTACTCGTCGTTCTGCCCGTCGATGAGGTCCTCGAAACAGATCGGGTTCGGGATATCCACGCTGGGCATGTTTGCCCGGTCACAGAGGAATACGACCCCCTTTACCGTTTTCAGCTTCGGCATCTGCTCGGCGACCAGATCGGCGAAAGAGGTGTCGCAGATAAGGTACTGATCCTGCGCGTGGTTGATGATGTAGTCGATCTGCTCCGGAAACAGCCGCGGGTTCACCGTATGGGTGATCGCCCCCATGCCGGCGATGGCGTAATACGCCTCCAGGTGCCGGTGCGTATTCCAGGCCATGGTGCCGACCCGTTGGCCGGGCTCCACGCCCAGAGCCAACAGCGCCTTCGCCAACCGCTTCGACCGGCTCTCCGCTTCCTGCCAGGTGTACCGGTGAATCCCCTCGTCCAACGTGCGGCTCACGATCTCCGTATCCCCATGGTAGCGCGCGGCATGGGCGATCAGGCTGGAGATCAGCAGGGGCTGGTCCATCATGTTGGCGAGCATGGGGCAGAGTCCTCAGGGTGTGCGTGTGGCAATGATCTTAGCGGATAAATGCCGCGGCCGGCGGTTCGCCGCAAGACTCTCGGCACGGTCCGTCTTGCGCGGCTCTCCTGAACAAGGCTACTCAAGGAAGACTAAGAACCAAGGCATAAAACGCCGGGAGCCGCGGGTGTTTTCCTATCTCGTAAAGCGAATTTTCCAGTCGATCCTGGTGATGCTTGCCGTGTCGCTGATCTCGTTTCTGCTGTTCGCCTTCGTGGGCGACCCGATCAGCAACCTCGTCGGGCAGGACACCACGATCGAAGAACGGGAGGCCATGCGCGAGGCACTTGGGCTGAACGACCCCTTCTATGTTCAGTTCCTGCATTTCGTCGGCGGCGCCGTCCAGGGCGATTTCGGCCAGAGCTGGTTTTGGAAAAAGCCCGTCGCCGGATTGATCGCCAGCCGCCTCCCCGTAACACTGGAACTGGTGTTCGTCTCGGCCGTGCTGGCAATGGTACTGGGCATGTTGCTTGGCGTCATCACCGCCATTCATCGCCGCCATTGGGCGGCCAAGCTGCTACTGACGGTCTCGCTGGTTGGCGTGTCGCTCCCGACCTTCCTGATCGGCATCGGGCTGATCTATCTGTTCAGCGTGATACTGGGCTGGCTGCCGTCATTCGGGCGGGGTGAGACGGCGGATCTGGGCTTCGTGAGCACCAGCCTGCTGACAGTGGACGGTTGGGCGCACTTGATCATGCCGGCGGTTACTCTTTCGCTGTTCCAGATGACCCTGGTGCTCCGCCTGGTCCGGACGGAGATGCTGGAGACGCTGCAAACCGACTTCATCAAGTTCGCGCGGGCGCGCGGCCTCGGCCGGCGCTCGGTCTATTACCGCCATGCGCTGCGCAATACGCTGGTTCCGGTCATCACAATCGCCGGCCTCAACATCGGCATCCTCGTGGCCTTCTCGATCATCACGGAGACGGTGTTTCAGTACCCAGGGGTCGGGCTGATGTTTCTGAAGGCGGTGTCACTGGTCGATATCCCGGTGATGTCCGCCTACCTCATGCTGGTTGCGTTGATCTTCGTCACGATCAATTTCATTGTCGACGTCCTCTACTTCGTCGTCGACCCTCGGCTCCGCACTCAAACCGGCTAGGAATGCGTCTCGTGGCAGTCAAAGAGCAATCGCGGATTCGAGTCTTTCTGGACAGCGATCTGGTCCACAACTTCAAGCAATCGCCGGTGGCCATTCTCGCCACGCTGATGACGCTGGCATGCTTCATCGTGGCCGCCTTTGCGCCGGTGCTGGCTCCCCACTGCGTCGAGCCCGTCTGTCTGGATCTGATGGATGGACTGACGCCGCCGGCATGGGCCGACTATGGCACGCCCCAATATCCACTTGGCACGGATGAACAGGGCCGCGATATCCTCTCCTCGATCTTCTATGCGGCGCGCGTCTCCCTCATTGTCGGCTTTGCTGCCGTCGCCTTCGCGATGGTGCTGGGCGTCGGTCTGGGCGTTATCGCCGGGTATTTCGGGGGATTGGTCGATGCTGTGATCATGCGGCTCGCCGACATGCAGCTCACCTTTCCCAGCATCCTGGTGGCACTGCTGATCGCGGGCGTCGTCCGCTCGATTTTGACCGACCTGACCGACCGGGGAGTGTTGAGCGGCATTGCGTTCGAGGATGTGGCCGTATTCGTGCTGATCGTCGCCATCGGTCTCTCCGACTGGCCGCGCTTCGCCCGTGTCGCCCGCGGCGCGGCGCTGACGGTGTGGTCGGCCGAGTTCAT
>CAYYSC010000016.1:0-17129 GCA_964474065.1 uncultured Rhodospirillales bacterium
CACCCAGCCTACGGAGGGGTGGACGGCCTGAAACGGCTGGTGGATGCCGCCCACGCGCGCGGGCTGATGGTATTCCTGGACGTGGTCTATAATCACTTCGGCCCGGACGGAAACTACCTCCATCGTTACGCACCGGAATTCTTTGACGAAAAGCGGCACACTCCCTGGGGCGCTGCCATCGCTTATGACCAGCGCCCGGTCCGGCAATTCGTCATCGACAATGCGTTGTACTGGCTTCACGAATACCGCCTCGATGGCTTGCGTCTCGATGCCATCGACCAGATCATCGATCCCTCACCCGAACCGATTGTGGCGGAGCTGGCCCGCATGGTTCGCAACCACGGCTTCGATCGGCCGGTCCACCTGACAACCGAGGATGAACGCAACATCACTTGGCTGCACGAGCGGGATGCGGAACGCCGACCGGTTCTGTTCGACGGGGAATGGAACGACGATTTTCACCACGTCGCCCACGTACTCGCGACCGGCGAGACCGAGGGTTACTATATCGATTATGCGCAGGACGCGATTACCGACATGGCGACCGCGCTCGGCCAAGGGTTCGTGGCTCAGGGACGACCGTCGCCTTACTTGAACGGAAAGCCCCGGGGACAGCCGTCCGCGCATCTGCCACCATCCGCTTTCGTCAACTTCATCCAGAACCACGACCAGATCGGCAACCGGGCCTTCGGCGAACGTTTAACAATGCTGGCGGAACCCGAAGCCGTGGTGGTTCTTACTGCCCTGCTGTTGCTGTCGCCGCCGATCCCGCTGGTCTTCATGGGCGAGGAATGGGGCGAGACCCGGCCCTTCCAGTTCTTTTGCGACTTCCATGGCGAGCTCGCGGATGCGGTGCGACAGGGCCGGCGGCGGGAGTTTGCGCACTGGCCCCAGTTCGCGGACCCGGAGTTGCGGAGACGCATCCCCGATCCGAACGCAATCGAAACTTTCCAACGTTCCATGCTCGACTGGCAGACCGCGCAGAGCGAGGCCGGAACCAAACGATTAGAGATATTCCGCCACCTTACGGCGATCCGCGCGGAGGAAATCGCACCCCGCATCGGCGGCATGCCCGCCATGAATGGAACGGCAGCCCCGATAGGCGAGCGCGGCATCGTTGCCGAATGGGTTCTCGCGGATCATTCGATCCTCAGCATCCTGGCCAACCTGGGCGGCGAGCCCTTTTCGGCAACCATGAACGAAAGCAGGACCCTGTTCCGCGAAGGCAGGAGCAGTGAAGACCGTTGGTCTATCCACGTGAGGCTGGAGGAGGCGTGAACAAAACACTCGCCGAACTTTGCACCTCTCACGGCGTCGAGCCCACGTACGAAGACGTGGATCAACGCGAACATTCCATTCCGGAATCCACGCTTGAAGCGCTCGTGGATATTTTCGGCATTTCCAAACCGGCGGACCGGCCGCCGGATGGAATTCCCGAGGCGCTGGCCGAGCCGGCTCCGCCTCAATGCTACGTCCCGCCGTTCTTGAAACAAGGCCGGGCGTGGGGGGTAACCTGTCAAGTACCGGCCCTAAAGTCCCAAGAGAGCTTGGGAATGGGAGATTTCCGGGACTTGGCCTCATTCTGCGGCTTGGCAGCGGCGGAGGGCGCGGATTTTGTCGGTGTTAACCCGCTCCACGCATTGTTCTGGAGTGATCCAGGCCGGATCAGCCCGTTTTCCCCATCGAACCGTCGATTCCTGAATCCCTTGTATCTCGTTCCGGGCTGGTTCGAGTGCGGCTGGGAATTCTCGCCGCAGCAACGGGCCGAGGCGGAACGGCTGAATGCCGGGGAACTGGTCAATTTTGCAGCTGCAGCGCAGCTGAAAAAAGCGATCCTGAGAGCGCTGTTCGCACATCACGGCAAGATCGATCTATCCTCAGCTGCTTACGAAGAATTTCGGCGTCAAGGCGGGGAGCCGCTGACCGCTCACGCCACGTTCGAAGCCTTGTCGGAAGAAATGACGAAACGGGGCTTTGGTGCCGGATGGCCGTCTTGGCCGGAGGAGTTCCAGGATCACGGCTCGGAAGCGGTCCAAGCTTTTGTCCGGGAGAACCAGGACGCCATCTCTTTCCATCTCTGGCTCCAGTTCCATGCGGATCGCCAGCTGGCTCGCGTTCAAAAAATGGCGCTGGACGCGGGAATGCGGATTGGCCTTTACGTCGACTACGCGGTGGGCGCAGCGCCGGACGGGTCTGCCGCCTGGAGCGATCCGGCGAACACGGTGCCGGATCTCTCTGTCGGGGCGCCGCCTGATACGTTCAGCGCCACGGGGCAGGATTGGGGCCTAGCCCCTCTTTCACCGGTGGAAATGGCCGAACATCACGGGAAGCCGATTGCGGATGCGCTGGGGGCAGCAGTAAGGCACGCGGGTGCAATCCGTATCGATCATGCCATGAGCCTCGGCCGGCTATGGCTGATCCCGCGCGGCCGTTCGGCCATGGAAGGCGCCTATGTCCGCTACCCTCTTACTACCCTGCTGCGGCGGGTGGCCGAAGTATCGCAAGAAACCCAGTCCCTTGTGATCGGGGAAGACCTCGGAACCGTCCCGGAGGGCTTCCGCGAAGTGATCATGGACCGCGAACTGCATTCATACAAAGTGTGGTTTTTCGAGTGGGACGACGGCGATCCGCCAGAGCCGGCGCAATGGGCCAAGACCGCGATCGCCTGCATCGGAACGCACGATACCAACACCTTTGCGGGTTGGTGGACCGGAGACGCCATCGATTTACAACTCACATTGGGCCGTCTGTCGCGCGAAGGCGCGGCAAAGGGACAGATAGAGCGCAACGCCGAACGCGCTGCGCTAAGACGCCGCCTTGGCGGCAAGGGCGCTGATGTTGAGAGCGCGTCCCTCGCCGTGCATCGGCAGCTGGCCAACAGCCCCTGCCGGCTTGCCGCGCTGCAGATCGAGGATGCGCTCTGCCTCACCAACCAGGTAAACGTGCCCGGCACATTGGACGAATATCCGAACTGGCGCCGCAGGCTGCCCGTCCCTTTGGAGCGCTTGGGCAGGCATCGCAGCTTCAATCGGCATTGCGCGGTCTTCCGTGCGCGGAGGCCGCGATGACGCCTCTCAGAGCCACGTACCGCCTGCAATTCCGCAACGGCATGGATTTCGACCAGGCGGCCGCCGTCGTGCCCTATCTGTCGGGTCTGGGCATCAGCCACGTCTACGCTTCGCCGCTCTTCCAGGCAGTACCCGACTCTACGCACGGTTATGACGTCACCGACCACGGGCAGTTTGACCAGAGTCTCGGCGGATTCGATGGTTTTCGGCGCTTCACGGATGCGTTAAAGGCAGCAGGCATGGGGCTTATCCTAGATATCGTGCCCAATCACATGGCGGTGTCTGTCCACAATCCCTGGTGGCGGGACGTCCTTCGGCATGGACGAAGAAGCCAGTTCGCCCACCACTTCGACCTTGACTGGAGCGCCCCCAAGCTGACGCTGGCGACATTGGGGCAACCCTATGGGGACGCGCTCGCCGCGGGCGAATTGGGACTTGCACGGGACGAGAACGGGTGGTGGCTTACCTACTATGAACACCGCTTTCCCCTGGACCCGATGACGGTGACCGGTGTCGAGCCTGGCGACTCCCCCGATGCCGATCTGATCCACCATCTGCATGAGGCGCAGGCTTGGCGCCTAACGTATTGGCGGCTTGGCCGGGATGGCCTGACCTACCGGCGCTTTTTCGAGATATCCGACCTCGTCGGTGTGCGCGTGGAGAGTCCCGACGTGTTCGACGACGTTCATCGTTTCCTGCTGGAACAGGTGTCGGCGGGCCGCATCCAGGGCCTGCGGATTGATCATGTGGACGGGCTGGCCGATCCGGGGGGCTACCTCACCCGGCTGCGCGCCGCATTGCCAGGGGATGTTCCGATTTGGGTCGAGAAAATTTTGGCACGGGGAGAGAAAATGCCTTCGTCTTGGCCAGTTACCGGGGAAACTGGCTATGCCATGGCTGATCGGCTCAACGGGATATTGACCGAGGGTTCGGCTGCCGCCCCCCTACAGCAGTCCTATCAAGACTTCGTGGGGGATCGACGCGACGCGGAAGCGATGAAACAAGCGGCCAAGACGGAGATCGTGACCCGCAACCTCGCCGCCGAACGGGAAACGCTGACCGGCATGGCGCTGGCCGCCCTGGCCGCCGATCCCTCCGGCCGGGACTGGGGACCGGACAGCATTCGCCGCAGCATCGTTGCGCTGCTGACCGCGATGCCGGTCTACCGGACTTATTTCTGGGCGGACCGCGACCCTTTCGAGAACGATTTAACCATCCTGGAGGACGTCACCCTCCAGGCGGAGCGCCACGTCGAATTGGACGACCCTGCCGCCGTCCGGGTCGTGGCAGATCTGCTGAAACCGGACCCGGCGGATCACCACGAGGCACGGCAGCGGTTCCGTACACGCTTTCAGCAAACGTCCGGCGCGATGATGGCGAAAGCAGTGGAGGATACGCTGTTCTACCGTTTCAACCGCCTGATCTCGGCCAACGAAGTGGGCGGAGAGCCGGAGGACCTGGATTTTTCCCTCGCCGTCTTCCATCGCACGATGACGCGGCGCGCTGCGACCAGTCCGAAAGCCCTGAGCGCGACCGCCACCCACGATACCAAGCGCGGCGAGGATGCCCGGATGCGAATTTCGGCTATCTCGGAACAGCCTGACGGGTGGGGCCAAGCCGTTGCCGCGTTCGACACCGCTCTCGGCTCCTTAACCGGAACCGTAGACGCGGAATGCCGTTGGCTGGCCTATCAGGCCCTGTTGGGGGCATGGGAGCCTGACGGTTTGTCCGCGCTTCGAGACCGCTTCGAAGCCTACCTGATCAAGGCGGCACGGGAGGCGAAGACGCGCACTAGCTGGGTGGCAATCGACGAAGATTATGAAGCCGCGCTCTCTCACTTTGCGCGCTCGGCGCTTTCTTCCAAGGCGTTCTGCTCGACATTCGACCAACAGGCGGCTCCATTCCTGCTGATCGGCGCGCGCAAGTCGTTGGTGCAACTCGCTCTCAAGCTCATGCTGCCAGGGGTGCCCGATATCTATCAAGGGACGGAACGGCCGGATTACAGCTTCGTGGACCCCGACAATCGCCGTCCGGTCGATTACGCCGATCTGGCGCATCATATCCCGTCAGCTGACACCTTTCCAGGCGCGAAGCAACGCCTCCTCCAATGCGGCTTGGATCTGCGCCGACAGGCGGAAGACGCCTTCGCCGGAGAATACCGGCCGATTAGCACAGGCACTGATCAACAGGGCCGTGCCCGCCCGCTGGCCTTTGTGCGGGCAGGCGTAGCCAGCCGGGTGATGGTCGTCGCCGACCTCTCTGGTGTCGCGGGGATCGAGCAAGAAATGGCGGACGGCCTGGCAGCCGCCGAAATGCCCCTGTCGTGGGTCTGTTCAGAGCCTTTCCCCGCACCGCCCACAGCAACATCAGCCACCCCTTCCGTCTCCGTTCCCGTCTGGATCGCTCGATCCGCTTAGGCTCCGGTTCCAGCCACTTGAAGCGTAAGGCGCCCAGACCGGAATGGACTTCGTCGCCTGCGACGTCGGCCACGGCACCTGCCCGCACCACCACGCGCAGATTTGATGATTGCAGAGGAGGTAACTCAACCGCGCTATGGAGGTCGGGTTGACCCTTACCGCGCTGTTGGTTTCCGCGGAGGGTCTTTCAGAAGCGCAATGGTGGTGTCCATGCTCCATCCTGCTTAATCAACAAACCAATCGGGGCGATCAGTCGTGATCACGTCCACGCCCAGCGCGTGGACCGCTTCAATCTCCGCCTTGTTCCGGATGGTCCACACGCCGACCTCCAGCCCCTGGGCTTTTGCCGCTGCCAGGCGCTCCGGCGTTAGGTCCCGCCAGTAAACCGACCAGACTTGGCCGCCCGCCGCCTTGACCATTCGGGGAACAGAACCATCATAGTCATCGGCATCGAAGGGGGCGGTCCAGGGCGAGCGGCCGGGACGCCCGGTCTGCACGTTGTTCATCCAGTCGCGCTCCGCCGACAAAAACCCGGTCTTCAAGCCGGGGACTTGCTGCTGCGCATGGTAGAGTGCGGGCCAGTAAAAACTGATCAGCGCCGTCTGCCCAAGCAGCCCCGCGGCTTTCAGCTCGGCAATCGCCCGGTCAGTAAGGGCTATCGGGTCGGAGGTCGGCTCTGCGTCTTTGGGGGCGAGTTTCAACTCCACCCACAATTGAAAACCGGCAGGCGCTTTGCTTTCCACCAAGTCGAGCACTTCGCCGAAAGTCGGGATGGCCGCTCCGTCAACGGACTTATAGGCAGGGTAGCGCTCGGCGTATTTGCTGCCTGGGACAAGGCGGCCGACGTCGTACGAGCGCACCTCCGCCAGCGTCATATCGCGAATCGCCCGCCCTTCTCCGCTGATCCAGGTACCATTCTTGCGCGCCCATTCCGGCGACAGGCGGTAGTCGTGATGGACCACAACGGCGTGATCCGCGGTCAGGTGCAGGTCGAGTTCAATTCCGTCAGCGCCGGCCTCAATCGCCTTTTGGAAGGCGGCAAGCGTGTTCTCCGGCGCCAGGCCGGAGGCGCCCCGGTGGGCGACGATAGCCGGTTTGGACATTCCCTATTCCCTAGGACCGCCAGTAGGCATAAGGCCAACGCGGTGAGCTTCATCCTGCTTGACTCCATCCGTCGAGGGATATTTCCGGCATACCAGAGCCGCGATGAGGCCGCTTTCCTCAGGCGGATCAGCGTGACCGGCATCGCCATACCGCCATGCCCGTCGGAAGCGTTATCATGAAATTTTATTATTACAATTTGAGGTCAGAATTGTTGCCTGCTGGCTTGCCCTGGTAAGCACAGGTCATTCCCATGACCGGCGAACATGTTCCCTCCACCCTGGCCGGTAAGCGTCAAAACGAGAAAGCGTCTTGCGGACCGCGAGACAGGCACCAAGAACACTTGCCAGACCATAGTAGAATATGAACGTGCCTTCCGTCTGAAAAAGCGAAGCGACTAGGAACAGAGAGTGCCTCAAACCGAATCCGGACGCAACGTCAGCATCCCGCCAAACTTCGCCGGTCGTTCACCAGGCTTCGCCGACCGTTCAAAGGTATCTGCCGCTCAGAGCCATGTTCAGGACATCCTGGCAGGCCTGCTGTTGGCGCTGGTCACGTTCGCCTACAGCATTTCCCTCGGCGCACTGATTTTTTCGGGGCGGTTTAGCGAGTACGCCGGGCTCGGTGTGGTGTCGGCGCTCCTGAGCGCCGCGGTCGCAACGCTACTGATCGTCTCGCTTCAGCTCGTTCAAGCATGCCCTCGCTGGCCCTGACCCGCCCGTCGTGGCGATCTTGAGCGCGTTGGCAATCGGCGTGGCGGGGGCTTCGCCAGCCGGCGCTTCCACCGAACAGATCCTGGCGAACGTGATCACTGCGATGATCGTCTGCGCGTTGACCGCCGCATGCCTTTTGAGTGTGGTTGGCGTGTTCGGGCTCAGCAAATGGATGCGATTCATCCCCTAGACGGTTGTCGCCGGGTTTCTGGCGGCATCGGGCTGGTTTCTGATCGACGGCGCTTCCGTCATTTTGACCGGCTTGTCTGCCCATGAAACGCTGCCGGCAATCGTGAGCGAGGGCCTCTGGCACTCTCCTTTGATCCCGGCCACGTTGTTCGCTGTCGGTATCTGGAGCGTGCAGCTGATTACCGGGTCACCGTTAGCGGCGCCGGTCGGTGCGCTACTATGGCTTGGTGTGGAAGCGGCTGCGTATCTGGAGCTGATCGACCGGCAGTTACTGGATGCCGCGGGTTGGGTTTTGGCCGATTTGCCGGAAAGCAAAATGTGGCTCGCCGTGCAAGCGGTCACTGTTACCTCTCCGGACTTCAGCGCCATTGCGGGCTTCTCGGCCGAAATCATTTCCGTCTCCGGTGTCGCGGCGCTGGCCATTCCGTTGAACGCCACCGGTCTGGAAGTGGATGGAACGGCCGAGGCTGATCTGGACCGCGAATATCTTGCAAGCGGTGTCGCGAACCTGGGAGTCGCGGCGATCGGGGGACTGCCAAGCAATCTGTCTTTGAATCGCTCTATCATGAACCATCAGGCAGGGGCCCAGACCCGTCTTTCCGGCTTGGTCGTAGCCTTGACGTATGCGGGCGCGGCCCTGTTTGCCGCCGACCCCGCTTCCGCCGTTCCGGGCCCTGTTCTGGGCGGACTGATCCTTTTCATGGGCGGGTCATTGCTCTGGCGTTGGCTTGCTGCCAGTGCCGGACGTTTCACGCGGCCGGAAAGGCTGTGGGTCCTGGCGATCTTCGGGCTAATCGTCTTTTACGGCTATATCGCCGGAGCCGCGCTCGGGATCGTTGCGTCGTGCATCACCTTTGCGATTACCTACAGCCGGACCCCGTTTGTCCGGCAGCGGCTTTCCCGGAGCCTGTATTCGAGCTACGTCAAGCGTGCGCCGGAAGACGAGCAACTGTTGCTGGAAAACTGCGCCCGGATCCAAATCTTTCAGCTTCAGGGCTACATCTTCTTCGGTACCGCCAACCCATTAGGCCAGCAGGTCCAGCGGCTGATTGAGGATACACCGGAACCCTTGAGCCATCTGGTTCTGGACTTCCGTCATGTAACCGGTGCGGAATCTTCTGCATCCTTCAGCCTCATCAAGATTCTCCAGATGTTGCACCGTCACCGTGTCCGTGCGTGCTTCACCAGCCTGACCTGCACGCAAGCCGAGCGGATGCGGGCGATCATGGAGGAGAATTCCGATGTCGACGCGCCCGCGATCTTCGACAGTCTCGACTTCGGCCTCGAATGGTGTGAGGACGAGGTCGTCGCCAGCTTGGATATTGGTGGGCACGATCTTAGAGATGCGCACCAATGGCTCGCCGATGAACTTGGTGGGCACGATCTCGCCGACCGTCTGATCCCGAGGATGCGCCGCCAGCAAGTGCAACCAGGTGGCGTGATCTGCCGACAGGACGATGCTTCCGACTTGATGCTCTTCGTCGTCCGCGGCCACGTTTCTGTCATCCTCGAGCGGACGGGAGAGGTAGACCTGCGCCTCCGTTCCGTGACAGAGAAGACCGTGATCGGCGAAATCGGTTTCTACAAGGGCGGACCGCTTGACGTTCGCCAGCAACGAGATTGCGGCTTTGCACGGATAAGGCGTGCGGCGGCGGTCGGAGAGGAAATACCCAGATCCCTCCGCGCCCTTTGGGAGATATCGCCTATCATAAAAAATTCATGATGAAAGCCGACATATTTCGGATATTCATGAAATATGGAAATTAAGGCTGATCTTCAGACGCTCAACGCGCTTGCGCACCCTGGCCGTTTAGCGGTGTTCCGGTTGCTAGCCCGTCGGGCCCCCGGTTGGGTTCGGGCCGGTGAGATCGCCGAGGCGCTCGGCCTGAAGCCGAATACGCTGTCCAATCACGTGACAGCCCTATCGCGCGCAGGTCTCATCCGGGCGCAACGGTCAGGCACCTCCATCGCCTATGGGATCGATTTCGACCGGGTCGGCGCGTTCCTCGATTTCCTGGTTACCGACTGCTGCCGCGGCCGGCCAGAAGTGTGCGAACCCTTCGCCGGTAGCCATGCACCAAGCGAGGCGCATTCCATGCTCGACCGTTCATTTAACGTCCTCTTCATTTGCACCGGCAATTCCGCCCGCTCGCTGTTTGCGGAAGCGATCCTGAACCGCGAAGGGGCTGGAAAATTCCACGCTTATTCGGCCGGTGCGCATCCCTATGGCGCACCCAACCCGTTCGCGATCGACGTGTTGCAGCAACTTGGCTACGAAATCGCCAGCTTGCGCGCGAAGCACATCGACGAGTTCCGCCAACCAGACGCGCCGAAGATGGATTTCGTCTTTACCGTGTGCGACCAGGCGGCAAACGAGGACTGTGCGCCCTGGCCCGGCCAACCGGTCTCGGCTCACTGGGGTCTGCCGGATCCCGTCAAGGTGGAGGGGACGAGCGCAGAAAAAGCCCTGGCCTTCCGGGAAACGTTCCGCGCGATGCACCATCGCCTAACCGGGTTCATGGCGCTGCCAATCGAAAGCCTGGACCGGCTTTCGCTGCAGAAAGCGCTGGATGGGATCGCCCAGGTTCCGCTGCCGAGCGCCGAGAAGGCTGGTTAGGGATCATGGCCCGGATTGCAATCAACGGTCTTGGGCGAATGGGCAAACTGGTGCTTCGCGCCTTCTTCGAACACGGCCTGCCGGGTGAGATCATCCTGCTCAACGATCGTGCCGGCACGCCGGAACAGCATGCGCAGTTCCTGGAATTTGACAGCGTGCATGGCCGCTGGCGGGCCGATTTCGCGTATGATGAGGCGGGAATTGCCATCAACGGCGCGCGCATGCGCCTTGCTTGCAGCGACAGGATCGAGAACCTGCCCCTTCACGATCTCGGCGTCGACTTGGTGGTTGATTGCACGGGCACGTTCAAATCCCCTGCCCTGGTGCAGCCCTACTACGACGCCGGCGTGGAAAAAGTCGTGGTCTCCGCCCCGGTTAAGGAAGAACCGGCGTTGAATATCGTGTACGGCGTCAACCATGATCGCTACGATCCGACGGTCCACCACCTGCTAACCGCGGCCAGTTGCACAACCAATTGTCTCGCGCCGGTTGTCCGAGTTTTGCAGGAGGAGATCGGCATCAAGCACGGCTCCATCACGACCGTGCATGACGTCACGAATACGCAGACATTGGTGGATCGGCCGGCCAGGAATACGCGCCGTGCCCGCTCTGCCTTGAACAGCCTGATCCCAACCACCACCGGCTCAGCGACCGCGATCACTCTGATCTACCCGGAACTGAAAGGTCGCCTCAACGGTCATGCGATCCGGGTGCCTTTGCTCAATGCTTCCCTGACCGACTGCGTTTTCGAAATGCAGCGGCCCGTGACGGCTGCAGAAGTCAACGGCCTGTTTCAAACCTGGTCAGAAGGCAAACTCAGAGGACTCCTCGGATACGAGAGCCGGGAACTCGTGTCCGCCGATTTCGTCAACGACCCCCGCTCAGCCGTCATCGATGGGCCGTCAACGATGGTCATCAACGGTACCCAGCTCAAAGTCTATGCATGGTACGACAATGAATGGGGCTATGCCTGCCGGTTGGCAGACGTAACGCGCATGGTCGCGGCTTCCCTGGATCGCCGCCATGTCTGACACCACTGCTTCGCGGCGGCCGGAAGGGCTCGCCGCCTACATGGTCGTGACCGCGGCATACTGGGCATTCATGCTGACGGACGGGGCGTTGCGGATGCTCGTCCTTCTCCACTTTCACACGCTGGGCTTCAGCCCGATTCAGCTAGCCTATCTCTTCCTTCTTTATGAATTGATGGGTGTCGTCACCAATCTGTCGGCCGGTTGGATCGGCGCACGCTTCGGCGTCACGAGCACGCTCTATGCGGGGTTGATCCTGCAGATCGGCGCACTCGCCGCTTTGTATCAACTCGATCCCGGCTGGGCAGCGGCGACGTCGGTCGTTTTCGTTATGTCGGTCCAGGGTCTTTCCGGCGTCGCCAAGGACTTGGCCAAAATGAGCGCCAAAAGCGCCGTCAAGCTTCTTGCTCCCGCGGAGGAAAAGGGGGCGCTCTTCCGCTGGGTGGCTGTGCTGACGGGCTCGAAAAACGCGGTCAAAGGCTTGGGTTTCCTGCTGGGTGCAAGCTTGCTGGCGCTTGCCGGCTTCAAGCCGGCAGTGTTGGCCATGGCCATCGCGCTGTTCGCCATCCTGGTTGCGATCGGGATCTTCATGCCTTCCGGCCTGCCGGGTGGCAAGAAAAGCACAAAGTTCAGCGAGGTCTTCTCCAACAACCGCAATGTGAACCGGCTTTCTGTTGCCCGCCTGTTCCTGTTTGGCGCCAGAGATACCTGGTTCGTAGTCGGCGTCCCGATCTATTTTTACAGCGTCCTGTCAGACGGTTCGCCGGAAGGCGCCCGCACCGCTTTTTTCCAAGTTGGCGTGTTCATGGCTTTCTGGATTATCGGCTATGGATTCGTCCAGGCGCTCGCCCCCAAATTGCTCAGAGCCAAACAGAAAGAGTTGCCGGAGATCATAGGCTTGGCCCGGGTATGGGTTGGCATTCTGGTATTTGTGCCGGCGGCGCTCGCACTCGCAGCATGGCTTGCGGGGGGAGAGGCCCAGGATTGGCTCAGCATGACTCTGGTCGTGGGGCTTATGGCGTTCGGGGTCGTTTTCGCCCTGAATTCTTCGCTGCACTCCTACCTCATTCTGGCCTTCACGGCGGCAGAGCGGGTCACGATGGATGTGGGTTTCTACTACATGTCGAACGCTGCCGGGCGCTTGGTCGGCACACTGCTTTCCGGCATTGCCTATCAACTAGGCGGCCTGACGCTCTGCTTGGCGGCAACCGCCGGCATGGCACTGGCGAGTTGGTTGGCCGCGCGAATGCTTCGACACGCGTAGCGCGCCGGAGTAAGCTCAAAGGCGGAAATCAGTCCGCGCCGATGTGGGCCCTTTCCGGTTTTTCGCAGTTCCCTCCAACATAAACCGGCTTATTGGCCCCGGATTTGCTCTTAATCATCCGGGTCCCTGCCGATGGCATGGATCAGCCCACCTATTCAGCAAGCTGGGACATGCTTTCTGCCTTGAGCGACAGGCCAGGATATCCAACGGACCAAGACCGCCTTGCGGCCTTCTTTAGCAATGCGCGCGCCGAGAACGACGGGCCTGCACCCATAAAGGCAGCTTACCAACCAAAGGAAATCGCATGAAAAAGGATCTGCGTCCGGCACTGGCTGCCGGTCAAGGAATACCCGTGTCCGACGCCGACGCCCAGCGCATTGCCGATATTGCGGCGGGGGGAGAGGCGGCGCTCGCCAAGGCGCTCTCCGGCACGCTTTTCGATACCGAGCCAGCCCATTTCGACCGCTTCCTTACGCACAGCGCGAAAGTAGAAAAGTCATGACCCATCCCGCCGATCTGTCGCTGACCGAGACGGTCGACTCGATCGCTTCAGGTGCTTTCTCCGCAGTTGAGGTCGCCGAAGCAACCCTTGCCCGCATAGAAGCACGCCAGGCGGTTTTGAACTGTTTCGTTCGCATCGATCCGGAAGGAGCGATTGCCACTGCGAAGGCTGCGGATGCCAAACGGGCTCGCGGTGAGGAACTTGGGCTTCTTCATGGAGCCCCGCTCGCCCACAAGGATATGTACTATCGCGCCGGGGTGCCGGTGACCTGCGGCTCGGCAATCCGCCGCAATTTCGTGCCCGATATCACGGCTACAGTCCTGCAGCGGCTGGATGCAGCAGGCGCCGTCCATGTGGGTGCGCTTAACATGAGCGAGTTTGCTTCCGGTCCCACCGGCCACAACGTCCACTGGGGCAATTGCCACAACCCCTGGAATCCTGCCCACATTACGGGAGGCTCCTCGACCGGTTCCGGGTCGGCGACCGGCGGTCGTTGTGTCACCGGCTCGCTAGGCTCCGACACTGGCGGCTCGATCCGTCTTCCCGCAGGCATTTGCGGCGTTTACGGCATCAAACCAACCCAGGGGCGGGTATCGCGCCACGGTGTCATGGGACTTTCCTTCTCGCTCGACAATGTCGGTCCGCTCGCCCGCACCGCGCGCGACTGCGCGCGCATGCTTTCGGTGATTGCCGGCCCAGATCCAATGGACACCACAGCGCTGCCCTCGCCCGTGGACAACTACGAGGCCGATCTGGAAGCAGGGGTGGCGGGCCTACGGATCGCAGTGCCGGAGACCTACTACTTCGATGACATCGACCCGGAAATCGGCAAGGCCCTGGACGAGGTGCTGGCAACATTCGACGCGCTAGGCGCCACTATCCGGCGGGTGAAGCTGCCGCATCACGATGTGATTGGCGGACTTTCGAATATTGTTGGGAACTCCGAAAGCTGTACGCTGCACGCACATTGGCAGGAAACCTGCCCGGAACTCTATTCGCCGCTGGTGCGCGCGCGCATGATGGGCGGCTACGGTTTCACGGCGGTAGAGTATTTGAAGGCCCAGCACATGCGAAGCGCGATTGCGTCAGATGTGGCGAAGGCTGCCTTCGATGAGGCCGAGGTCATGTTTGCGCCGCTGCTGCGTTTCCCCGTGCCGACGCTCGACGAGACCGATGTGGGCGACGGACCGCGGATGCACAAAGTGCTTGGGCGGATCAACTATTGCACGCGCCCCATCAACTATCTTGGCTTCCCCGCGCTGAGCGTGCCGGCTGGCTTTTCATCATGCGGCTTGCCGATCGGCTTCCAGCTCATCGGGCCGCCGCTCGCTGAAAAGCTTTTGTTCCGTTTTGCCGGCGCTTTCGAACGCGAGCGAGGTCTGCCTAGCCACATGCCCAATCTCCCTGCCTAAGTTCTTGCGAACGGCAGGCAACCAGTCTGCTGAGGGCGAAAAGGGAACCGGGTCGCCAAGAATTCCCCACGTGCCTTCGGCGAAGGAAAAGAGCCACCGGTTCTCCGCCAGCCTTCACGGCGAAAGGTCCATCGCAGCACTCTGCCTGCGAGTGGGCATTTCCAGAGCATGGATCGCAAGGGGCACAGAGGGGGTTCATTGAGGCTGGCAAAGGACGCCTCACGCGCGCCGGCTGTCAGGGCTGGCCGTTGCCTACAAGGGTGGCTCCCGGACCGAGCCGACCAGCGTAACGTCGGCGATGTTCGAGATGGGCGGTGTTACAAGGGCAGGTCGCGCGCGGCTGGGTGTTGCGCTTCAACGGAGAGGCTCGGACGGCCTGGGCCAACCGCAAGGGGCCCTGTCTCAGGTGACTGCTCATCAATGACAGATGTTGGCCGCGCCGCTCCCGCCAGTCCCATGGCGGACTGCGCACCATGGCTATGGCAAGCTCTTGCCCGGGCCTCGTCGTCATGCCCAAACCGGGAGAAGTCGGAGGCGTCTGAAAAGCTTCCCTGCCGAGATGGCAGGAATCCGCGCCAGGGGCCGCCGGATCAAGTCTGACGAAAACTGCCGAAGCTTTCTTAAACGCCAAAGGCTCTGGGACGTAAACGGACAAGCTGACATATGCCGGCAACAATTCTGCCCTATGAGCCATGGCTCGACGTTGAGAAGGATTTCCAATGCAAAGTGTTGCCAGTTGTCCCGGCATAGAGAATATCCTGCTGATCGTGGCCGACCAGTGGCGGGGTGATCATCTCGAAACTGCCAGCCACCCGGCCCTAGACCTCCCGAACCTTCGGGAACTGTCGGCGGGCGGGACGACGTTCGCCAAGCACTATGTCCAGTGCGTGCCGTGCGGTCCGGCCCGCACCTCGCTCCACACGGGACTATATTTGATGACGCACCGCGCGGTGCGTAACTCGACACCCCTCAATCGCGATTTCACCAACCTGGCCAAGGAGGTCCGGAAGGCGAGCTACGATCCGGCACTGGTGGGGTACACGACGACGACGCCGGACCCGCGCGACACGCATCCCATGGACCCGCGGTTCTTCGTGCTCGGCGACATTATGGAAGGCTGGCGGGAAATCACGAGCTTTGCGCCAAGCAAGGCGCCCTACCAGGGCCATCTGCGGAAGCACGGTTACGACGTGCCGCTCGATCGGGAGCCAACGTATTGGCGGCCGCGGTCGGGCGAATACGGTCCGTCGGCCGAACCGACCGCCATCGATGCGGACCTGTCTGACACCGTTTGGCTCACCAACTGTGGCTTGGATTACCTGCGGGGGCGGCTGGGAGATTCCTGGTTCCTCCACCTCGGCCTTTACCGGCCGCATCCGCCGTTCATCGCCCCGCCCGGTTATCACGATCTTTACGATCCGGCGGCACTGCCGAAAGCGATCCGCGCGGCCTCGGTCGAGGAGGAGGGAGCACAGCATCCGCTGCTGAAATTCTATCTAGATACCGTTCCCAACGAGAAATTTTTCGAGGCGGCGGAAGGCCTGGGCGCCAACCTCTCCGACGAGCGGATCGGCCTGATGCGCGCCGCCTACTGCGGCATGATCAAGGAAATCGACGACCAGCTCGGCCGGATCTTCGCTTACCTGAAAGAGACCGGCCAGTGGAACAAGACCCTGATCATCTTCACCAGCGACCACGGCGAACAACTCGGCGACCACCATCTGCTCGGCAAGCTCGGCTATTTCGATGAGAGCTACCATATCCCGATGATCGTGCGCGATCCGCGGCCGGAGGCCGATGCCGGGCGCGGCCGCCTCGTCAGCCACTTCACCGAGCAGGTGGACGTGATGCCGACTATTCTGGAATGGATCGGCCTGGATGCGCCGCGTCAGTGCGATGGCCGTTCGCTGCTTCCCTTCTGCCGCGGCGAGACGCCAACGGATTGGCGCCGCCACGCGCACTACGAATTCGACTTCCGGGATTGCATAACGGAAGAACCGCAACGCACGCTGGGCCTTCACATGGACGATTGCGGTCTCTGCGTGATTCAGGACGAGCGCTTCAAGTACATTCACTTCACCAGCCTGCCGCCGTTGCTGTTCGATCTGGAGAAAGACCCCGGTCAGTTGCAAAACGTCGCCGGCGACCCAGGCTACGCGGGGATCATGCTGGAATACGCCCAGGAAATGTTGTCCTGGCGCATGCGTCATGCGGACAAGAGGCTGACCGGCTTCACCGCCAGCACCGACGGCTTGATCGAGCGCCGACCGTAGACGTCAGACACAGCAAGGGAGAGCGAGGCTATGGCCACGGTCGACATGAGCCAAGTGCGCAAAGCGTACAGAGCCGTTCCTGTCATTCATGGAATCGATGCCAGCTTCGCCGACGGCGAATTCGTTGTCATCGTCGGACCGTCCGGCTGCGGTAAGTCAACCTTGCTGCGGATGATCGCCGGTCTCGAAGCCATCTCGGATGGCGAGATCTCCATCGGCGGCCGCGTCGTCAACAAGCTGGAGCCGAAGAAGCGCAACGTCGCCATGGTGTTTCAGAACTATGCCTTGTATCCGCACATGAGCGTGTTCGACAACATGGCATATGCGTTGAAGCTGGCTGGCGTCCGCAAATCGGAGATCCGCGACAGGGTCGATAAAACCGCGCGCATCCTGGGGCTCGAAGACTATTTGAAGCGGCGCCCGAGCCAGCTTTCGGGCGGACAGCGCCAGCGCGTCGCCATGGGGCGGGCGATCGTCCGCGAGCCCTCGGTTTTCCTCTTCGACGAACCGCTCTCGAACCTCGATGCCGAGCTTCGGGTCGAAAT
>CAYYSC010000017.1:0-12816 GCA_964474065.1 uncultured Rhodospirillales bacterium
CAAGCATTGAACTTGGCGCGCATTGGCAGCATGCGGTGCGGATCACCCGCGAGCGCGCCCCGCAGGTGACCGGGCAGCACCAGGAAGCATTCGATCAGTGAACACAGGAGCGCTGCGACCACGACCAGCGGGATTGCCCGGATGATGGTGCCTATAATGTCTCCAACCACAAACATTGGCAGAAACGCGGCAACGGTGGTCAGAATCGAAGCCAGAACAGGGGCAGCCATCCGCTGGGCCCCGCGCTCTGCCGCCTCTACCCCGCTGAGTCCCCTGCCCCGCTGCATCTCCGCGTGCTCGCCGACCACAATCGCGTCGTCCACAACGATACCCAGCACCAGAATCATGCCGAACAGGCTGATCATGTTGATACTCTGGCCGGTCAGCAGCATGACGCCCATCGCACCGAACAACGCGGTTGGGATTCCAACCGCAACCCAGAATGCGACGCGTGTATTGAGGAATACGAACAACACCAGCAGGACAATCAACAAGCCGCCGATCCCGTTAGAGACCAACAACCAGATGCGGCCTTCGATCAGCTTCGCGCTCTCGTTGTAAACGGTGAGCGTGACACCGGATGGCAACTCGTCTTCGAGCTCATTAACCGCCGCGCGCATGATCTCGGCCGTTTCCAATGCGTCGGCCGTGGTGGCGCGCTGCACGTGCAGGCTGATCGCGAGGTCGCCTTTCAGCCAGGCGGTGTTGCCATCCTCGTCAAAACCTTCGGTGACTTTTGCGATGTCGCCGACTTTGACCTTCTGTCCCGATTCCCGGGCGACAACTTCAATTTCCGCAACGCCCTCGGCATTTTTGACCAGGCCGATCGAGCGGATCTGCCGCTGGCTGTTTCCGCTAGTGTCGCCGGACGGCAGATCCTGACTGACTTCACCGATAACTTGCGCAACGTCACCGATGGTCCGGTTCAGTTCCCGCAAGGCTTCCGGGTTCACTTCGACCTGGATTTCCTCGTCCCGCGCGCCGAATAGGTCCACCTTGTCGATACCGCGTTGAATAAGGCGGTCGCGCACATCCTTCGCCACCTCTTTCAAGACGGCCTCACCTTGCGGCCCGGAGACCAGGATACGGGCGATGGTGTCGTAGCGGACAATCCGCTGAATTTTGGGTTCTTCACTATCTTCCGGCAGGGTCGCGACCTGGGCTACGGCCGTTTCCACGTCCGCCAGAGCCGCTTGCATGTCGGTCCCCGGGAGAAACTCAACGAGTACACTGGCAAAACTCTCCCGCGAGGTGGAGATCACCTGCTTCACTCCATCGAGAAATCGGACCTCCCGGTCGACCGGCTGCACAATATTGGCGTCTACATCGGCTGCGCTCGCACCCGGCCACTCGACCGTGACGAGTACCATGTCGATGCCGAAATCGGGGAAGAACTGCGTGTTCATCCGCGCAAGCCCCACGGCCCCGGCGAGGAACATGATCAGCATCACTAGATTGGCGGCGGTCGGATGCCGGGCGAAAAAACTGAGCAAGCCTTTACCAGGCTGCGGGTCGCCCCTTGCCATATCAGACGTTGCCCTCGACGATTTGCACGGCCATTCCTTCCCGGACGCCCGGGATCGGCGTCACCAAGATGTCGTCAGAAGCAGCCAGATCGCCGCGGACCAGAACATCCTGGCCGAGGCGGCGCACCAACTCCGCCGACCGCGCCTGCAAATGATCGTCAACCACGACGAACACCTTGCCATCATGCCAGGCGGTGGACGGCAGCCGGACGACATTTTCATACCGAGGCCCCGGCACCTCCACCTGCACAAACGCCCCGGGCCGCAGCAGATGCATGGCCTCCCCGTCTATTACGCTCGCGTAGAGATCCACGCTCCCGCTGGCAGGGTCGATTTCCGAGCCCATGCGCTCGATCTCGCCCTCGAACCTCAGGGGGGTGTCGTTCAGGCGCCAGACGATAGCAATCCGTCTACCCTCGACGCCCTTCCCTTGCAAAAGTTCGCCAAAATGTTGCGTGCCGACCTGAAAACGCGCTTCCAGCTGTGACGGGTCGATCAGGCGGGCAATGGCATCCGCCTGGGTCACCTGCTTGCCGACCTGCGCCGCGATATCGGTCAGATATCCCGCAAATGGCGCTTCGAGACGCGTATCGGAAAGATTTCGCTCTGCGCGCCGCAACCGCACTTTCAGCCGATCCACCACCGCCTGCTGGCGCCGGTAAGTCGCTTCCCATTTCTGGATGCCGTACTCGCGCTCGACCACGCGCTCGGCAGCATTCAGCAAAGCGATTTGTGTATCGTCATATGCCTTTGTGGATACCGCGCCACGCTCCTGCAGGTTCTGATATCGCACGGCATCACGCTGGCGGAGCTCCAGCTGCCTTTTCTCCTGCTCGAGCATGGCTTTGGCCGACCCCAGATCGATGTCCAACTCCGCGAGAGTTGCCCGTGCCTCAGCCAATTCGGCTTTCGCCTCCGAAACGGCCGCCTCGTAATCGAACGGATCGAGCGCGACCAACAGGTTTCCCGCTTCTACAAAGCCGCCGGCATGGAAGTCATCGCTCACCTCGACAATGCGGCCGGGCACCAGCGGCCGGAGTGCGACCTCGCGGCCAGCGACGATCTGCCCGTAGAACTCCCTCTCCGGCTGAACCGTTATCACTCTTCCGGGGGCGGCGCGTACAGTCCACACGCGCTCTTCGACCGTACTCATCGCCAG
Organism: uncultured Rhodospirillales bacterium; assembly: GCA_964474065.1. Taxonomy (GTDB): domain Bacteria; phylum Pseudomonadota; class Alphaproteobacteria; order Bin95; family Bin95; genus JACKII01. The sequence goes on from CAYYSC010000017.1 coordinate 2,686, forward strand.
TTCTGGCTTGGTTGCCTGCAGAGCCACAAAACTCAAAATGCCGGCGGCAAGGATCGCCACCGGCAAGAAGCGCAGCCCCCACCGCCCGACCGTACTACGCCACGCCATGGCGATCCCTTTAGGTTTCCTTATTGGTCGGCTTTAATAATACCGCACTGCATATAGGCGCGCTGGTATCAGGATCAAATGCAGATAATGTCGTATTCAGATCGCGGGCCATTTAGTCCGAGGCCGCGCCGTAGCCGCCGCCCCCCGGAGTCCGGATCGTGATCATCTCCCCTTTGGTCAGCGTGTGATCGGCGCGCACATCGGCTGGCTGGCCGTCGATCAAAACTTGGCCGAACGCACCAGGGCCGCCGCCCTCCAGCCCTTTTGCCGGAAATTTCAGGCGCTCCGCCATGAAGATGACCCCAATAGGCGTTTCCGACTCGCTTTCGATCACGACCTCCTGCCCCTCCCCGCCACGGTGAATGCCGAGTCCGCCGGAGCCTTCGCGCAGACTTTTCGAGTGAATGAACAGCGGCGTGTTCCGCTCCACGAGTTCCACCGGGACGTTGGAAATATTGGAAGGCCAGGAGTAGCAGCTCTCGCCGGGCTTCGATGGGAGCGCGCCCATGCCGCCGTTGAAGAAGAGCGTGTTGGCATAGGTGCGGCCCCGGCGATCCACCCCGGTTTGAATAATGCTCCAGAGAGGGGAGCCGCAAGCGGCCATCACCTTGTCCGGCAGAACCGGTGCCAGCGCCTGAAAGATCAGCGTCGGCACATAGTGACCCGTCGCCATGCGCCCGCCAACGCTGACCGGGCGTTTCGGATTCACGATGGTGCCCTCCGGGGCGAACACCTCCATGCAACGGAAAATACCGTCATTGTTCGGCACGTCCGGCAGCAACGCGCATTTCAGCGCGTAGGATGCCATGGCGAAGGTGTAGGTCATGGTGCAATTGATGGCTCGCGGGATCTGATCCGACGTGCCGGTGAAATCCACCTTGACCCGATCCCCCTCAACAGTGATCGCGCATTGATAGTGCAGCGGATAATCGAAGCCGTCAGTGTCAAACTGCGCTTCGTAGCGGCCATCCGGCACCGCCGCCATGGCGGCACGCATGGCCCGTTCGCTGCGTCCCTGGATTTCCTCGCCAAAGGCCGCAAGGTCGGGCAGGGCATATTCAGTCATCAGTTCGATCACGCGGGTCTCGATCAGGTTAAGTCCCGTGACCTGGGCCCAGAGGTCGCCTTCCGTCTGATCCGGCGTGCGCACCTGGGCGCGAAACAGCTTGATGAGCGTCCGGTCCACCATGCCCCGGTCCATCAGCTTCATGGCAGGGATCTGAAAGCCTTCTTCAAACACCTCTTTCGGCACGACCGAGCGCACTTTGCCGCCTATGTCGGGCGCATGCGCAGTGGAAGCGGCAAAGGCCGCAAGCTTGCCGTTATTGAAGATCGGCTTCGCCACCGTAACGTCATTCAAGTGCCCGGTCGCAACCCAAGGATCGTTGCAGATATAGATGTCGCCCGGGTTCATATTCTCCTGCCCAATGACTTCAAGAAAATGCTGAACGGTAACCGGCAGGCAACCATTAAAGCTTGGGATGCTCTCGGTATTCTGGACGAGCGAGTGACCGTCCGCGTCGGTCACGACGCAGGCGAAGTCGTTCGACTCGTTGACCAGCGTCGAGAAACTGGTGCGCTGGATGGTCTTGGCGGCCTCGTCCGCGGCGGAAATCATGCGTCGCCAGATCACTTCCAGCGTAACGGCGTCGAAGGGGGCGGTGCTGCTGCTGTCAGCCATGTTCTAGCCTTCTAAATCTACGACGATGTTTCCGTCCGCCGCGACCCGCGCACGGCCGCTTGGGCCGACGATCAGGGTGCTGGCGGCTTCTTCCACAACAGCCGGACCGGCGAACGAGAAGCCGGCGGGCAAATCGGCGCGGTTGTAGACCGGCGTTTCCACGAAACCCGCCGCTTCCGGGAAATAGACTGGCCGATGGCTTTGCGCTGCCGGTTCACCGGTAGCGGAAAAGCTGGAATGCGGCCGTTCACCCGGCACTTCAGCCGAGACAGCGGTGCGGATATTGATGATCTCGACAGGCACCGCAGGCGGTGTGCGTGTGAATTTCGAGATATACGCAGCCTCAAAAGCCTCAACCAGCGCCGGTTTGGACGCTTCGGCGTAAGGGCCGGCCGGCAGACTTACCACCACTTCGAACGCCTGGCCCACGTAGCGGATGTCAGCAAGCCGTTCCACGTTCGCACTGGCTGCGTCCAAGCCGGTCCCGGCAATCAGCGTGCGTGCTTCGTCTTCCAGCGTCGCGTACCGCGCTTCAAATGCGGCCCAATCGAGGCCGTCCAATTCCTGCGCGACGGTCGCGACCCGATCCACCCGGGCGGGCGCGATCAACAGCCCCACCGCGCTGGCCACGCCTGCCGCGGGCGGCACAATGATGCGCCGGCAGCCAAGTTTCTTGGCAACATGATACCCGTGCAGCGGTCCGCCGCCGCCCGTGGTAAGCAAAGCGTAGCGGCGAGGATCCTTGCCCCGTTCAGCAATATGGACGCGGGCCGCGCCCGCCATGGCCTCGTTGGCGATATCGTGGATGCCCCAGGCCGCCTGCTCCGGCGACAGACCGCCTTCGTCTGCCAATCGCGCAACAGCCTTGCGCGCGGCATCCATGTCCACCTGCATCGAGCCGCCCGCGAAAAACTTCGGATTCAGGTAGCCAAGCAGAAAGTTGGCGTCGGTGACCGTGGCATGTTCACCGCCCCGACCGTAGCAGGCAGGGCCCGGTTCGGAGCCGGCGCTTTCCGGACCGACCTGGAGCAGCCCGAGCGCATTCAAGCGCGCAACGGAACCGCCGCCCGCGCCGATTTCAATCAGCTCGATGGTGGAGATTTTGATCGGCAGCCCCGAACCGTGGGCGAAGCGTTTTTGCCGGGCCGCCTCGAAGTCATAGGAGATCAGCGGTTGCCCGTCGTCCACCAGCGAAAGCTTGGCTGTTGTCCCTCCCATGTCGAAGGCCAGGACATGACCGCCGCCATCGTTTTCCCCGAACCATGCGCCCGCGAGTGCACCCGCCGCCGGTCCGCTTTCCAGCAGCGCCACCGGGGCCTGCTTCGCCTGTTCCAGAGCCCCCAGACCGCCGTTGGAGAGCATCAACTGCAGCGGCGCGGCAATGCCGAGGCCCGCCAGCTCCTCGGCCAGCCGGTCCAGATACTGTGCGGCCAGGGGTTTGATGTAAGCGTTGGCGACCGTGGTCGAGGTTCGCTCAAATTCACGGATTTCCGGCGCAACCTCTGATGAGAGGCTGATCGCCAAGTCCGGCACTGCTTCCGCCAATGTCTCCGCCGCCGCACGTTCGTGCGCCGGATTGGCGTAGGAATGCAGGAATACAACCGCGACCGACATCACTCCGTCAGCGCGCAGTGCTTTCGCTTGCTTGACCAAATCGGCGAGGTCCAGCGGCAAACGCTCGACCCCGTCGTCATCGATCCGGCCTTCCACTCCCCGCCGCAAGTTACGCGGCGCCAACGGGGCGGGCTTGGCGATCGACACATCATAAAGCTCGTACTTCCGCTCCCGTCCGATCTCGAGCACATCGCGGAAGCCTTTTGTCGTAATCAGCCCGGTCGGGGCGCCTTTTCGCTCGATCATGGCGTTGGTGAAGAGAGTGGTTGCGTGAACGACACGCCCGATCCGGCTAGGGGGAAGGCCATCTTCCGTCAGCACCTGCCGCATACCGGCGATTACTCCTTCCGCCGGGTCGCCGTGGGTGGTCAGCACCTTGCGGGCAAACTGGGTGCCCTGTTCGTGGTCGAATACAACGATGTCGGTGAAAGTGCCGCCGATATCGATGCCGAGAGAGAAACGCGCCATCCTTCCCTAAGCCCCCTGCCCGAACACCGGCACCACTTCTTCGGCAAACATACGCATGGAGCGCTCTGCCTCTCCTAAATCCAAATTATGGAAATTCACCTGCAGAGAGGCATGCTCAAACCCGCCCGTCTCCAGTTGGTACAGGCGGATGTTGTCGATGATTTCCTCGGGCGTGCCGATCCATGCCGTGCCTTTGGCGATCTGCGTGTCGGTGTTCTCTGCTCTCATTGCCTCGATGATCTTGTCATAGCCGGGATAATCCTCACTCTGCATACCAATCAGCCAGTCTTGCGGCCCTTCCACCAGCGACTTGAGATAGGCGTCAAGCTGCGGCCCGACGCCGGGGAACAATTGTATGCCAGATTCCGTGCTCGGGGCCTCTTCGGGCCAGTGCTGAGCCGGTTGAGCCTACCGAGATGCGACCGGATCCGGAACCCGTTGTCTGCAAGCCGGGACTGCGGCTTCATGCGACGAATTAGGGTTCGCGCCCATCTCGTCGCTTGGAAAAATTCCGACCGGTTTTCGGGAACGGCGTGCAAAGTGCTTGCGTTTTGCGCTCCGCTTCTTCGATCGTCAGGCCGTCCTACGCCTCCGTAATGCCGGAAGGCTGACATTCCCCACTTCCTAAACAATAGGGAGACTGACAACAGTTGTCAGGAAAGGCTCAACATGGCTCCCTTCCGGCAAATAGTGGATCAAAGCTGCAGGACAGCGCGCTTCATCAGGCATATTCAATCGCGGCCCAGACAGTAGCGGCGGCTATCGCCAACAACGGCAAAGCCACCCAAGCCGGCGTCATCTTTAAGCGGGGCAAGGGCGCTGGCCACCATTTAATCCCGGTGATCATCGGGCCGATGAGGTTCTCGCGCTTGACCACGAGGTAAAAGACCGAAGCAGCGATGTGAATCGCGACGGCGGCGAGGATGACGTTGAATAACGTCTTGTGGATGCTCGTCAGCGTGTCGGAGGTTTCCTTGCTGACCAGCGTCCGCAGTGGACCCTCAAAGAAAATATCGTCATTGGCAAACAGCCCGAGGATTGCCTGGGCGGTGACCAAGGCAATCAAAACCAGGATCATCCAACTGCCCAGCGGATTGTGGCCGACCGATCGTTCTGTCCTCCCTGTTAAAAGAGCTTTCGCGTGAGCCAGGACGGTGCGCGGGCCGCGGACGAAGTTCCAGAACCGGGCGGTCTGACTGCCGACGAGCCCCCAAAGCACACGGAAAAGGATCAGCACCAAGATCGCCTGGCCGATCCGGGCATGCCATTCCATCTCTCCTTCCTCGCCGGTGAACCAAGCGGCCGCGAGCAGTGCAACGAGCAGCCAGTGGAACAGACGCGTCGGCAAGTCCCAGACTTTTAATGGCAGCAATCGCCCCTTCCGAAATGTTTCCGGCGATCGACCCATTCCCCTCTCCCATTTCTTTGGCGCTCCGTTGGCCTACCAAATTCGATTGGTCGCAAAAAACAGCCCGTTTGTGAGGACCGTCACATTATATGTCCGCCTGACGGCATACATCAGGCTTACTACCAAGGTCATCGACGATGGAGACGGGCCATGCGCTCTCACCACATCAACTTCCGCGAACCGGTCAACCCGCGCTTCCGTCATTTCTTCGACCAAAACGCATTGACCCTGTGGCTGTCCGGCGTTGCCCTGATCATCGTGCTCGCCGCCTTGCCGGCTTTCGTATAACGCGATGTCGGACCGGGATTGGGCTTACCGCTCGACTCCCGGTCGCAACCGTTTGAACGGGAGAGCGGCCGGATCTATCAGCATCGGCCCCGGCGCCAGGCACAGCAGAATCTCTTGGGCGATAGCCTGGAACGCGCCACGGAAATGCGCTGAGGATTTCACGGCCAGAACGCGCTGTTCTGTTGGTTCGACGCCCAGATGCCGGAAAAAGGCCAGGTCCGCAGCTTGAACCTTTTTACCGCAAACGACGATGCGGACGTTGTGATGGCGCAGCAACACCATAGGCTCCAGGTCCATGATGGCACCTCGGTAAAGGGGCCCTTCGCAGTGCACCGGCCCCTCGCTCACCTTCTCCACCACAAAATCATCGATCAGCGGCTCGTCCCCAGGGACCCCATGCTTCGCACCCAGGGCCGCACGGATGCACGCGCCCTCGCCAGCCCTGGTGGCCAGGGTGGCTACATGGGGGTCGAACACCATGCCGCATGCGGTCCGGTCAAGATCAGCCGCCTCCAGCGCCCGGATGAGGCCCATGGTATCAGCAGTACCGCCCGCGCCCGGGTTATCCTGCACATCGGCGATGACAAGTGGCTTGTCGCCCCGATGAGCCTTTGCCCGTTCGACGGTCTCTTCAACTGAAAACAGTCCGCCGGTGAACTCCGGCTTGGCTGCAGTCACGGCCTCCGCCAGTTCATCGACCGCTGCATGGCAGGCGGCCCGGTCGCCGCCGTAAGCGACAACGCTCGGCCCGCAATCATGGATATCGGCAGCGGGGAAGCCAGCGGCGAAGGTCAGCATTACTCCGTGCTTTGTCTCCAGTGCCGGGACCATTTCCACAATGCGCTTGGCGGGGTTGTGGTAGGTGCAGCCCCAAACCAGTGGAATCAGAAAAGGGATCTGACGGAAGGCCCGCTCGGTGAGGTGCTCGCCCGCGAGCAGACGTTCCAACCAGGGCAGCATGCGCGCCCCGGTTTCCGCCATGTCCTCGTGCGGATAGGTGCGATAACCGAGCAGTGCGGACGCCCGTCCCACCATCGCCGGCGAAATATTGGCGTGGTAGTCGAGCGTCGCGACCAGCGGAATCCGCCAGCCTTCCGGGTTCAAAGCATCGCGGCAGCGTTTGATCGTGTCCGCCTCGGCATCCTCAAGGTGCTCGGTGACCATCGCGCCGTGCAGACTGAGATAAACGGCATCGACAGGCGCCGCGGCGGCCACGGCGTCTTGCAGCATGCCGGCGATGCGCTCGTAAGCCCGTTCCTCGACATAGGCTGACGGGCTGGCCGAGGCCCAAAGCAGCGGCACGATCTCGTGCCCCGCTGCTTCAGCCGCCTCGATGAAGCCCGCCAGCGCCAGATTGTAGCCATTTACCGCCTCTGCCACTGCCGGACCTCGGGTCAGCGGCGGCCACGAATAGCCTTGTTCAAAATCCACCAACGCGGCTTTCGCAGGGGCGAACGTATTGGTTTCGTGCCGGAAGCCGGCGACGGCGATGCGGGCCATGGCGATGCGGTCCTTCGTGCTTTATCGTAAGATCCCAAGCCTCTCCGCCTTCACAAGCAAAGACAAGATGCCTATCGGACCGCTCAAAGAATTTTCGCCGGATGCCGCCTGCCCGTTGGACAAGGTTCGGGTGCTAGACCTCTCCCGTCTGGTGGCTGGAAACCAAGTCAGCGCGCTGCTTGCCGATTTCGGGGCGGAGGTCATCAAAATCGAACCGCCGGACGGCGACCCCCTACGCTCCTGGGGCGCGGGCGGCCATGCGGTGCAGTGGAAGATCTATGCCCGCAACAAAAAGAGCGTGCGCATGAACCTCCGTGACGAGCGAGCGAAGGAATTGCTGCTTCGCTTGGTCGAGACCGCAGATGTGCTGGTGGAGAACTACCGCGTTGGCGGCTTGGAGCGCATGGGGTTGGGTCCCGATGTGTTGCACGCACGCAATCCGGGATTGGTGGTCGTGCGCGTGACCGGGTTCGGCCAAACCGGCCCGTACCGCGAGCGCCCAGGCTTCGGCACTCTTGTCGAGGCAATGACCGGGTTTGCCATGAAAACCGGATTCCCGGACAAGCCGCCGAGCCTGCCCAACATGGCACTCGCCGATATGGTGGCGGGCACCTATGGCGCTTTCGGAACGATGGTAGCCCTGCAGGCCCGCGCCGCAAACGGCGGCAAAGGCCAAGTGATCGACCTCTCGCTGATGGAACCGTTGCATGCCATTCTGGGTGGCGATGCGGCGGTGCATGCGGCGAGCGGCAAGTCGCCCATGCGCTCCGGCAACCGGTCCATCACCGCGGCGCCGCGCAACACCTACCTGACCAAAGACGGTCACTGGCTCGCGATCAGCGGTTCGATGCAAGCCATGGCCATGCGCATTTTCCGCGCCATAGGCCGGGAAGATATGTGCGAAGACGCGCGTTACAACACCAACGCCGCCCGAGTGCAGAATATGGAATACGTTGATCAGGTGGTCGCCGACGCCGTTGCCACACGCACGTTAGACGAAAACATGGAATTCTTCGGAAAGCTCGAGGTAACGGCTGGTCCCGTCTACAACGCCGAACAATACCGGAAAGACCTGCATGTCATCGGGCGCGAGGCTTTGGTCGAGATGCCGGACGAGGACATGGACCGCATTCCAATGCATAACATCGTTCCACGCCTGTCGGACACACCCGGCGCCATTCGCCACTGCGCTCCAAAGCTCGGCGAGCATACAGACGAGATACTGGGCGGCATCGGAGTTCCTGCGACAGAGATCGAGGCGCTGAGAGCGGAAGGAGTGCTTTAGCCGACCGTGGCATACCGTACAGAGGCGTCCTCCTCGAAAAGATAGAGCAGCACCCGGAGAGCTTGGCCGCGCTCGGTCTCAAGCCGCGGGTCGCGTTCGCAGATTAGACGGGCGTCGTCGCGCGCGATTGGCAGCAGGTGCGCGTGATGGTCCAGGTTCGCCAGCCTGAAGTCCGGCAAGCCGCTCTGCCGTGTGCCTAGCACCTCCCCTGCTCCGCGTAGGCGCAGGTCCTCCTCCGCGATAACGAAGCCATCGTCGGTCTGGCGGAGTGTCTCAAGGCGCGCCTTCGCAGTGGCACCGAGAGGCTGGTGATACAGCAACAAACAGGTCGAAGCCATCGCCCCGCGCCCCACACGGCCGCGCAGCTGGTGCAACTGGGCAAGACCGAAACGCTCTGCGTGCTCGATCACCATGACCGTAGCGTCCGGCACGTTGACCCCAACCTCAATCACAGTGGTCGCAACGAGAAGCCCGCTCGGCCCCTCGGCGAACGCCTGCATGACCGCTTCCTTATCCGCCGCGCGCATGCGCCCGTGGATCAGACCGACCTTTTCGCCGAAACGGGCCTGCAGCGCCGTGAAACGCTCCGCCGCGGCGGCAAGATCGCTGTTCTCGCTTTCCTCCACCAAGGGGCAGACCCAATAGGCTTTGCCGCCCTGGCCGAGTGTCCGGCCCAGCCCTTCCACCACCTCGTCCATGCGGCTAGCCGGCACGACGCGCGTGTCCACCGGGTGGCGGCCCGCCGGCTTGTCGGTAAGCCGCGACCAGTCCAGATCACCGTATGCCGTCAGCAGGAGCGTGCGAGGGATCGGCGTCGCCGTCATCACGAGCGTGTGGCAACCCTTACCCTTCTCTGCCAGTACCAGACGCTGATCGACGCCAAAACGGTGCTGTTCATCGACCACGGCCAAAGTCAGGTTCCGGAAATGCACGCTCTTCTGCACCAGCGCATGCGTGCCAAGCACCAGAGGCGTTAAGCCGTTGGCGATGTCCTCCAGAATGCCTTCTCGCATTTTGCCTTTATCCCGCCCGGTCAACGCCACCGTCTTGATACCGAGCTTCGCGGCCACCGGCGCAATCGTCTCCGCGTGCTGGCGGACCAGGATCTCAGTGGGTGCCATCAGCGCCGCCTGCCCGCCTGCGGCTACCGCATCCAGCATGGCGAGCATCGCGACGACCGTCTTACCACTGCCGACATCGCCCTGGAGCAGCCGCTGCATCCGCTGGCCGGAGGCAAGATCGCCGCCAATCTCTGCCAAGGCGTGCCGCTGCGAACCGGTTAGCTCATAAGGCAACAGGTTGATGGCGTCGCGGGAGAGGTGCCCAGGGGGAATGACAGGGCCTGCCCTGCGTTTTTGGTTCGCCCGCACCAGTACAAGGGCCAGTTGGTTCGCCAGCAACTCATCATAGGCGAGGCGCTGACGGGCATTCGTCTGCGGATCGAGCGCCTCCGGCTTCTCGGGCGTATGCACCGTCTGCAGCGCCTCCCGCCAACCGGGCCACCCCTGCCGCTGCAGCAGTGTCGGGTCCTGCCATTCCGGCAATTCCGGCAGGCTTTCCAAGGCTTGCACTACTGCCCGCCGCAACGTCTTGGCGGCCAAGCCGGCGGTCAACGGGTAGACCGGCTCCACCAGCGGAAGATCAGCCGCATCGCCGGGCGTCACTACATGATCCGGGTGGGTGATTTGCGCGTTGCCGCGGTAATATTCCACCGTCCCGCTGACAAGGCGCTCCTCCCCCGGCGGCAGCAGATTTTCAAGATAGGGCTTAGAGGCATGG
>CAYYSC010000017.1:12826-17123 GCA_964474065.1 uncultured Rhodospirillales bacterium
AAGAAGACGAGCGCCAGTTCGCCTGTCGCGTCCGCCGTTATCACGCGATAGGGCTGACGCCGGTTACGGCTCGGCTGATGACCTACGACTTTGACTTTTAAAGTTGCGAGCCGTCCCGGTTCCGCATCCATCACTTTCGGCTGGTAACGACGGTCGACGACGCCAGCCGGCAGCAGAAAGGCCAGATCTCGCAGGCAAGGTCCGGCGACCTTTTCGATCAGCGCAGCAATTTTCGGTCCAACACCTTTGAGGTTGGCAACCGTTTTAAACAATGGATAGAGGATTTCCGGCCGCATGCCCGGCAACGTAAGCCAGAATAGGAACGGCTAACAGAGGACATGTGAGGGAACCGTTCTTGCCCCAAATCGGACCGGTCAATAAAGAGCATTGCTTTCGCAGTCCGGCTTCAGGCATGCAGCGTAATATGACCATGACTGATATCGAGAAAACCCGCAAACGCCTGCATTTCCGGGCGTGGCACCGCGGCACCAAGGAAAGCGATCTGCTCCTTGGCCGCTTCGCTGACGCGCACCTAGCCGATATGAACGCCGAAGAATTGGCTGATTTCGAGAAGGTGCTGGACCGCATCGACCCCGAACTGATGGACTGGATCACTGGCCAAGCGCCGGTTCCGGCTAACCTGCGTTCTTCGGTGCTCGACAAACTCTTGGCATTCAACCCGGCTGGATGAGTAGCACAACGGCGATTGAAGCGGCGACAAGGCTGGATGCAGACGCATTTCGCCTGCCAGGCCGATTGACGCTCGCAGGTGCGCCGGAGGGGGCGGATGCGCGCTGGCTCGCCCAGGCGCTCGCCGACCCGGCAATGCCACGTTTGCTGGCAGTCGCACTCGATGAAGAAAAGGCGTTGCGCTTGTTGCGCGGCGTTCAGTTGTTTGCGCCAAAATCAGACGCGCTGTTCCTGCCTGCCTGGGATTGCCTGCCTTACGACCGTTCCAGCCCCAATGCCGAAGTCATGGCAGAGAGGATCGAGACTCTCGGCCGCCTGGCTAGCCGCGCGCCTCGCCTCCTGGTGACGACGGTTAATGCGGTGCTGCAGCGCCTGCCGCCTCGGGAGTTCTTTGAGGATGCCCAGTTCGCCGCCAAGAAAGGCGGACGGATCGATCTCAATCAACTTACGGAATTCCTGAACGCCAATGGCTACGGTCGCACCGACACCGTGATGGAGCCGGGTGAATATGCGGTACGCGGTGGTTTGATCGACCTATTCCCCCCCGGCGAGGAAGAGCCGCTTCGGCTCGATCTGTTTGGCGATGAAATTGAAAGCATCCGGCAATTCGATCCATTGAGCCAGCGCTCGACGGTCGAAGTCAGCGGCTTTTCCATTGCCCCCGTCAATGAACTGCGGCTCACCAAGGACGCAATCGAGCGGTTCCGGATCGGCTACCGAGACGCATTCGGCCTTCCAGGCCCGGACGACCGTCTTTACGAAAGCGTCAGCGCGGGCCGCAAGCATCCCGGCATGGAGCACTGGCTGCCCTTGTTCCATGAGCGGATGGCGACGGTGTTCGACTACCTGCCAGACGACGCGGCTGTCATCCTGGACGATCATTTCAGCGAGGCGCAGCGGGCGCGTTTCGATACCATCGCAGATCATTTTTCGGCGCGCGTCTCCCTGGCCGAGACGATGGGCGCGGGCGAAGGCGGGATTTACCGGCCGCTGCCGCCCGACCGGCTCTATCTCTCCCCGGAAGAATGGCAGGAATATTCCGGGGAGCGAACCATTGCCGTCTGGCATCGGTTCGCCGCGGACGAAACCTTGGGAGGTGAGGTTTTTGATCTAGGCGCCCGCCGCGTGAGAGATTTTGCCGAAGCGCGGATCCAGGGCGACGCGGAGCTTTACGACGCCGTCGGGAAACGCATTGCCCTGGAGCGGAAACAGGGCCGCAATGTCCTCTTCGCTGCTTATTCGAGCGGCGCAGCCTCCCGTCTCGCGGATCTGTTGCGCGATCGCGCCAACACAGCAATTGACGAAATCGAAACCGCCGAAACGCTGCCTCCGGTTGCAACGACCGTCTGGGAACTTGAACACGGCTTTCAAGCAAACGAGCTGATCGTCTTTTCCGAACAGGACCTGCTAGGCGAGCGGATCAGCCGACGGCCTCGCCGACGCCGGCGTGCGGACCAATTCCTGACCGAGGTCAGCGAAATTTCGGAAGGCGACCTTGTTGTTCACATCGATCATGGCATCGGTCGTTATGAAGGACTGGAGACAGTCACCGCAGGCGGCGCCGCGCACGACTGCCTTAAACTTCTCTATTATGACGATAACAAACTGTATGTTCCTGTTGAAAATATTGAACTCTTAACGCGTTATGGCTCGGATTCTGGAGCCGCACAACTTGATCGTCTCGGTAGTGCGAACTGGCAGGCACGCAAAGCCAAGCTGAAGGATCGCATCCGCGAGATGGCGCAGGAACTGATCCAGACCGCCGCGGCCCGCACGGTTCAGCATGCGGACGAACTGCGCCCGCCAGAGGGCGCCTGGGCGGAGTTCTGCGCCCGGTTCCCCCATGCAGAGACCGATGACCAGCTCAAGGCCATTGACGATGTGCTGCACGACCTGTCGAGCGGCAAGCCGATGGACCGGTTGATCTGCGGCGACGTCGGCTTCGGCAAGACGGAAGTCGCACTGCGCGCCGCCTTTCTAGCGGCGATGGAAGGCTATCAGGTAGCCATTGTCGTGCCTACTACCCTGCTGGCCCGCCAACACTACAAGACGTTCGTCGAGCGTTTTCACGGGCTCCCCGTGCGGATCGAGCAGCTGTCCCGTCTGGTGCCGGCCAAACAGGCGTCGCAAACGCGCAAGGACCTCGCCGCAGGACAGGTGGACATCGTCGTCGGGACGCATGCACTCCTGTCGAAGTCCATCCAGTTCTCTCGGTTGGGGCTCCTCATCGTCGACGAGGAACAGCATTTCGGCGTTGCTCACAAGGAGCAGCTCAAGAAGCTCCGCGCCGACGTGCACGTACTTACGATGACCGCGACGCCGATCCCAAGGACGCTGCAACTCGCTCTTTCCGGCGTGCGGGAAATGAGCCTCATCGCGACGCCGCCGGTGGACCGGCTAGCTATACGCACGTTCGTCCAACCCTACGATCCACTTGTGATCCGGGAGGCAATCCAGCGCGAACTGTTCCGCGGTGGCCAAGTATTCTACGTGTGCCCCCGGGTCCGCCATCTGCGCCAAGTCGAAATGCAGGTACGCGAACTGATGCCGGACCTCAAGGTTGCGGTTGCCCATGGCGGGCTTGGCGCGCGGGAATTGGAAGAGGTCATGAACGGCTTCTACGACCGCAAATACGACATGCTGATCGCCACGAACATCATCGAAAGCGGCCTCGATATTCCCAACGCCAACACGTTGATCGTGCATCGAGCTGACATGTTCGGTCTGGGACAGACCTATCAGATCCGGGGCCGCATCGGTCGGGGCAAGGTGCGGGCTTATGCGTACCTGACGCTTCCCAATGATGTGACTGTAACCAAGTCCGCCATGCGGCGCCTGGAAGTTATGCAAACGCTCGATCACCTGGGCGCCGGCTTCACGGTGGCGAGTCACGACCTCGACATTCGGGGGGCGGGTAATTTACTCGGGGAAGAACAGTCCGGTCAGATCCGGGAGGTGGGTATTGAGCTTTATCAGCAGATGCTGGAAGAAGCGGTCGCGGAAGCACGCGAGGGTGACTCGGCTACTGCGGAGAAAGAGGAGCAGTGGACACCAACGATTAATCTCGGCACTTCCGTATTGATTCCAGATACGTATGTGTCCGAATTAAATATCCGCCTTAATCTTTATCGTCGCCTTTCCGTCCTCAAAAACCGCCAGGAAATCGACGCTTTTGCTGCGGAATTGGGCGACCGGTTCGGGCCCTTACCGGAAGAGGCGAAAAACCTTCTGGAAGTGATTGCAATAAAAGCACTTTGCCGCCAGGCGTGCATTGAGAAGATTGATGCGGGACCGAAGGGTGCAGTACTGAGATTCCGGAACGACCAGTTCCCCAACCCGGCAGGGCTGGTACAGTTTCTGACACGCCAGGAAGGAAAGGCAAAGTTGCGCCCGGATCACAGGCTCGTCGTCGTTCGGGACTGGCCGAAGCCGCAAAGCCGCCTGAACGGGGTGGCCCGTCTCACCGAGAGTTTGGCCAAGCTCGCAGCCGCGGGATCTTAAGTTCGGCTGTCTGGATCATTTAACTCGCTGCTTGGAATTGTCCGATGGCCTAAGCCCCATTCGGAGCCTTTGCATAACTAGTACATAGTAGATTATACTAGTGTTG
>CAYYSC010000018.1:0-17014 GCA_964474065.1 uncultured Rhodospirillales bacterium
GCGCTACTCCGCTAGCATGGCATGTCGCCGCCGAAAGTGTCGAACCGCTGCAAAAGCCTCATGCCAGCAGGAAGGACGCGGCCCCTTCTCCCCAGCAAGAGGCGAAACCGGAAGCCATCGCACAGGAACCGCAGCAACCAGTGAAAGCCCGGTCGACAGAAGCGGCGCCAGTAGAAGAGCCAGCGCAGGAAACGGACATGCCGGTCACCTCGGCAGCCGAACAGGAAGAGCGGCCCCCGGCTCCGGCGCCCGAAACCGCGGAGCGCCTTCCGGAACCGCAGCCTGAGCCCGCCCTTCCCGCCGAGAGCCATCTGCCTGCGCCGCCCGCAGAGCAACCTTCCGCCGAACCCGCCCACACCGAAGCCGCGACCGCAGAAGCAGCGGAGCGGCCAGAGCCCGCAGAAGCGGCGGCCGTTGAGGAAAAGGCAGGCGGTAACGGAGCCGCCCATGAGGAACAAGAGGACGAACGGACCGAACAGCCGGAGGCGCCGCCGCCACGGCCGCGGCGCCGCGGTTGGTGGCAACGGCTGCTCGAGTAGCCACCGCCGAAACTTTTACCGTTGCGCGATTTGCGGCAACTCGGAAACATTTAGGTTGACCGTGAGGAGGGCCTTGATTTGACCGAGTTGACACCGAGCTTGGTGTTGCGTGCCTACGCCATGGGAATTTTTCCCATGGCGGAGTCGAAAGACGCGGAAACGGTCTACTGGATCGACCCCGATCTGCGGGGCATCATGCCGTTGGAAGCGTTTCACGTGCCACGCAGGCTGAAGCGCACCATTCGGCAGGGCCGGTTCGAAATCCGGTGCGACCACGATTTCGACGCGGTGATCGACGCTTGCGCCGAAACCGGCACCCGGCGGAACGACACCTGGATCAACCCGGAAGTCCGCCGCCTGTTCCGGGCCTTGCATGCCATGGGCCTGGTTCACACGGTCGAATGTTGGCGGGAGGGCCGGCTGGTTGGCGGGCTCTACGGTCTCGCGCTGGGTGGAGCGTTCTTTGGCGAAAGCATGTTCAGCCGGGAGCGGGATGCAAGCAAGGTAGCGCTGGTGCATCTGGCGGCCCGCTTGGCGCATGGTGGTTTTACCTTGCTGGACTCTCAGTTCATTACTGAACACCTGAGCCAGTTCGGCGCGATCGAAATCCCGCGCGAGGAATACCGGGACCGGCTCGATGAAGCCGTTGCCGTTCGCGCGCACTTTCCCGTCGAGCTTCCTGAGGAGGCGTTACGCGCCTTTCTCGACGCCTCGCCACCTAAGGCAGACACGGAAGCCGCTCAGTAGCTTTGGCCGTCGACTTTGTACCATTTGTAGCGATCGGATGCCTGCACATTGATTTGGCGGATTTCCGTTCCCTGAAGCACCCGCAGGCTGATGCTGTCTCCGGCACGCCGGTCTCGCCAGAGCATCCGATAGAACCGCTCACGGTCCCGAACCGCCAGATTGTCGAGGTTGAGGACGATATCACCCTCCCGCAGGCCGGCGCGATCGGCGGGGCCACCTCTCGCTATGCGATCCACAAACAGGCGGCCGCGCTCCTCCTCCAAATAGAGGCCAAGCCAAGGACGCGGGACGCCCGGCGACCGGCCCTCGGCGAGCAAATCGGCCATAACCGGCCGCAATGCGTCGACCGGCACGAACATATTGCCGGGCACCATCCCGCTCCGGCCGAGCGTCTGCGCCATTGTCAGGTAGCCGATGCCCAGCAGACTGCCGTCACGGTCGAAAAGCCCGGCCCCAGCAACGGCAGAATGCGCGGGTGCGGTGAAAATGGCTTCGTCCAGCAGATATTCCCAGGCGCCCGTAAAGGTTCGGCGGTCCGTGACGACCACGGGCTGCACTGCCTGCTGGCCCCCGAAGGCAGCAACCAGCAGCCGGTCTCCGCGCTCCGCCCTGCCGGCAGTGCCCAGCCTGGCAGCGGGCGCATCGAGGGTAGAGCTTGCGCGTAGCAGTCCGAAGCCTGTCTCGCCGTGGTAGGCGACAACTTCCGCTGGCAAGAGCTGGCCGGTGCTGGTGACCACATCCACTGATTCGGCCTCCAGGATCAGGAAGCCAATGGTCAGGATCAAGCCGGTGTCGTCGATGACGATGCCCGATCCTTCCCGCTCCCGGCCGAGAATTTCGCGGGTACGCGCGTCCGTGCGGATAGCCGCGTTGACGCCGACAACCGAATCCAGCGGGTTCACCGCCATTTCCGCCTTGGTCGAGGGTCCCCATATGAAAGGGGCAACCACAGCAACTACCAAAAGAACCGTAACGGCCCATAGGGTCAGCCTTCGCCGCATCCCTTCCTTCTCCATCTCTGGGCCCTGCTATGCTACGATCCCACGATGCAACAGACGACGCAAACATTCTCGGGCATTCCGGCGACGGCCAGCGAGCCGCCCTATCTCGCCACCCTTAACCCGGCCCAACGCCAAGCGGTGGAAACACTGGACGGGCCCGTGCTTGTCCTGGCAGGCGCAGGCACGGGCAAAACCCGCGTACTCACCACGCGGCTTGCGCACCTTCTTAACCTGAATCGGGCCTGGCCGAGCCAGATCCTGTCCGTGACTTTCACCAATAAGGCCGCGCGCGAGATGCGGGAGCGGGTGGCGGCGCTCGCGGGTGACATTACAGAAGCCATGTGGCTCGGCACCTTCCATGCGCTCGGCGCGCGCATCCTGCGCCGCCATGCGGAGGCGGCGGGCCTGCAGAGCGCCTTCACCATTCTGGACGCCGACGATCAACAGCGCCTGCTGAAGCAGGTGATTGAGGCGGCGGGCCTCGACCCGGGCCGCTGGTCACCGCGCGTCCTGATGCCGGCGATTCAGCGCTGGAAGGACCGGGGCCTCCCGCCCGACGCCGTGCCGCGCCAGGAAGCGACGGAGGCAGCGGATGGACGGCTCGTCGGTCTATATCGAGCCTATCAGGAACGGCTCCGCGCCGTGAACGCGGTTGATTTTGGCGACCTGCTTCTGCTCTGCCTGGAGTTATTCCGACAAAACCCGGACATCCTGGCCGACTACCAGCGGCGATTCCGCTATATCCTGGTGGACGAATACCAGGACACGAACATTGCCCAGTACCTATGGCTTCGTTTGCTGGCCGCCGGGCACAAGAATATCTGCTGTGTCGGCGACGACGATCAGTCGATTTACGGCTGGCGCGGCGCGGAAGTCGGTAACATTCTGCGCTTCGAGCAGGACTTCCCCGGCGCCGCCATCATCCGCCTGGAGCAGAACTACCGGTCGACCCAGCCGATCCTGACCGCCGCCGGTTCGATCATTGGCCATAACGCCCAGCGCCTCGGCAAGACGCTCTGGACGGAGGCAATGGAGGGCGAGGCCGTCAGCGTCCGCCAAGTCTGGGACGGCGCGGAAGAGGCCCGCATCATCGGCGAAAAGATCCAGGACTTCGAGGCTCAAGGGCACAATCTCTCCGAGATCGCCATCCTCGTGCGGGCGGGTTTCCAGAGCCGCTTGTTCGAGGAACGCTTTCTGACCATCGGCCTGCCCTACCGGGTTTACGGCGGCCTGCGTTTCTACGAGCGCCAGGAAATCCGCGACGCCATCGCCTATCTGCGGGCCGCCGTGCAACCGGCGGACGACCTAGCGTTCGAGCGAGTGCTGAACAAGCCGCGCCGCGGCATCGGCGATGCGACCTTGCAGACGCTGCATCGCGCCGCCCGAGCGAACGGCACGCCGCTCTACGCCGCCGCGCTCGGGCTCAGCCAGGGCACCGAGCTTCCCTCCCGCGCCCGCAATGCCCTGTCCAAGGCGATGGGCCTTTTCGAGCGCTGGCGCATGGAGGCGGCAGCGCCGGAAGTGGATCATGTGGCGCTAACCGAGACCATCCTCGACGAAAGCGGCTATACCGCGATGCTGCAGGCCGACAAGACGCCCGAAGCGCCGGGACGGCTGGAAAACCTCAAAGAGCTGATCCGAGCCCTCAGCGAATTCGAGAACCTGCAGGGATTTCTGGAGCACATCAGCCTGGTGATGGAGAACGAGAACAATTCGGCCGAGGACCAGGTGACACTGATGACCCTGCACGCGGCAAAGGGTCTGGAGTTCGAGAGCGTTTTCCTGCCTGGGTGGGAGGAAGGCCTGTTCCCGAACCAGCGGGCGCTGGACGAGAACGGCCCGGCCGGGCTGGAGGAGGAGCGGCGGCTTGCCTATGTCGGGCTGACCCGGGCGCGGAAGCGGGCGCTAATCTTTTGCGCCGCCAACCGCCAGGTGCACGGACAATGGGTAACAGCCCTGCCCTCCCGTTTTCTCAGTGAATTGCCGGAAGGAGAGATAACGGTCGAGTCGGAGCCTGGCTTGATGGGCAATACCGCGGGCGCAGGCCTGTCCGGCGGCTCTGGCTGGCGAGGCAGCGGCTATGACTGGGGATCCGGTTCCTGGCGGCGTCCCTCGGCAGCCAGCAAGGGCAAGGCAGTGGACGCCGCCTGGGAAGTCGTCGCCCGTCCCCCGAAAACCGGCATCTTCACCATGGGTGAGCGGGTGTTCCACCAGAAGTTCGGCTACGGCACGATCCTAAGGATCGACTCGAACAAGCTCCACATCGCCTTCGAAAAGGCCGGCGAGAAGACCGTGGTCGACAGCTTCGTGGAGAAAACCTGATGTGGCGGCTGGCCGTGACTACCGACGCCGGCAAGGCCGACGTGTACGCCCAGGCCTTGGAGCCTATGGCCAGCGTTGTCTCCATCTACGAGATAGAGCCGGACTATCCGACCAACCACAAGAGTCAGCCGGAAGAATGGGCGACGGACGTGCTGATGAGCGGGACCTGTGTGGTCGAGGCGTTGTTCGAGGTGCCGCCTACCACTGACGACCTGACCGCCAGCTTGGCCCAAGCCGCCACAGCGCTGCGCGAGGCATTGCCGCCATTCTCCTGGGAACGCCTGGAAGACCAGGACTGGGTCCGTCTCTCCCAGTCACACCATCCGGCTATCGTTGCGGGCAAAGTGCTGGTCCGCCCCTCGCATGTGGACAACGCGCCGCCCGCTTCTGTCGCGATCAAGCTGGATGCCGGCCGCGCCTTTGGCACCGGCGGCCATTGCACAACATACGGCTGCCTGATGGCGTTGCAGAAACTGCATTTCCGGCCGCAACGGATCGTGGATATCGGGACGGGCAGCGGCCTTCTGGCCATCGCGGCGGCCAAGCTGTTCCGGGGCGCGGACGTGTTCGCGACAGAGATCGATCCGCGGGCACTGGAAGTCGCAGCCTACAACATTCGGGAAAATGGGGTCAGGGTCCGCTGCGTCCTGGCAGATGGCTGGCGGGCCGAAGCACTGCGCCACAACATGCCCTTCGACCTCATTATCGAGAACCTGCTCTATCGGCCGCTGCTGCGTTTCTCGCGGGACACGGTCCGCCATCTCGCGCCGGGTGGACGGCTGATCATGGCCGGGTTGCTCGGCGGCCAGGAGCGACCGCTGCTGCAGCGCTTCCGGCAGTTGGGGCTGATCCTGGAACACCGAAGCCACGATCCGGAATGGCCATGCCTGGTCCTGCGCAAGCCAGGGCCCTAACTACCCTTCAATGGCAGCTGGCGCATCTGAACCGCCGGTCTTCACGTAAGACCGGCATCGGCAACCGAAAGAAAGACTGAAACATGCCCGAAATCGGCGATCAAGCACCGGACTTCACCATCCCGACCGACAGCGGCGGCGAGTTCCAGCTCAGTTCGCATCGGGGTAAACCGATTGTCGTTTACTTCTATCCCAAGGACGACACCAGCGGCTGCACGAAGGAAGCGCTGGCCTTCACGGAAAAGAAGGACGAGTTCGATGCGGCCGGTGCGAAGGTGGTCGGCATTTCGCCGGACAGTCCAGACAAGCACGACCGTTTCAAGATCAAACATGCGCTGGACCTCACACTGGGGTCGGACGAGGACAAGTCGGTGTGCGAAGCGTATGGCGTATGGGTCGAGAAAAGCATGTATGGCAAGAAGTACATGGGCGTTGAGCGCTCGACCTTTCTGGTCGATCGTGACGGCAAGATCGCCCAAGTCTGGCGCAAGGTGAAGGTGCCGGGCCACGCCGACAAGGTCCTGGCAGCGGTAAAGGGCCTCTGAACAGAAACAGAAAAGGAAACGCGCGATGACGGAGCATTTCGGTGCCAGCGACCGGACTTTGCTGGATTACCCAACCGTCTACCGCGCGGACCTGTTCAAGAATCAGGTCATCTTGGTCTCCGGCGGCGGCAGCGGGCTCGGCAAGGCGACGGCAACACTGTTCGGCCGCCTGGGCGCAACCATCGCCATTTGCGGGCGGGATGCCGACAAGCTCGCTGCGGCGCAAGCTTTTCTGACGGAAGCGGGCATCTGCTGCTGGTCCCGCGCGATGACGATACGCGACCCGGAGGCGGTGACCGCACTCGTCGACGATCTTTACGCTGACCTGGGACGCCTGGACATTGTAGTTAACAATGCCGGAGGCCAGTTTCCGCAGGCCGCGCTGGATTTCTCGGTCAAGGGCTGGAACGCCGTCATCGATACCAACCTGAACGGCACTTGGTACATGATGCAGGCGGCTGCCCGACGATGGCGCGAGCGTGGGGAGGGAGGCAGCATCGTGAACATCGTCGCCGACATCTGGCGGGGGTTACCGCAAATGGCCCATACCGCTGCGGCGCGGGCGGGCGTGATCTTCGCAAGCAAAACGGTGGCGGTGGAATGGGCGCCGCTCGGCATCCGCGTCAACTGCGTGGCTCCAGGCTGCTGCGAGTCCAGTGCCTTCGGCCGCTATCCGCCAGAGGGTGCGGCAACATTCACCCAGTCGAACCCGATGATGCGGGCGGGCGACGAGTTCGACTTGGCGGAAGCCGTTATCTATCTGGGCGGGCCGAGTGGCAAATTCGTCACAGGCGAGGTGCTGACAGTCGATGGCGGCCAGCAGCTCTGGGGGGACCCTTGGCCGGCAGGACGGCCACGGCAGTTCGAGATCGATTATGCCGTCGGACGCCGGAGCCAGAAACAACCTTAAAGCGAGTTATCCAGCGGCGCCATGACGATCACGCCCAAGATGAAGCCCCCTTCTCACTGCTATCGTCTGCGACACGGCGGCACGCGGTTTACGGGATTATGCGCGATTGAGTGGCAAGGTAGCGGCATTCCGGCCTTTATTGTATGCTATCTCACCTGTCCGGCTCTGTGCTGATCAAGGTTCTAAGGAGCTGTCACATTGACACACAACCAGTTGACTTGACGTTGCGCGGCCGGATGATCATTACTAGTAAGCGCGTTACATGATTATCTCAAATTAATATGGGAAACGAGCGTGACGACGATCTCTGACACTTCGCAATCAACGACGGCGGCTTCGTCTTCAGGGGGGCGTCTCGGCACCGTATGGTTGTTTGTGTCGTTCGCTGCCGCCATCGCCGTCTTCTGGGATGGCCTGATATCGCTCGGCCAGGCTTGGTCGGTCCCCGAATATAGCCACGGGCCGCTGATCCCCATCCTGTCGCTCTATTTGTTCTTGCGGCAGTTGCGCGAACAGCAGCCGATAAGCGAACCGATCAAGGACCGCTGGGTCGGCGTATTGGTTGTGATCTTCGGCCTAATGATCGGCGCGGTCGGCGAAGTCGCTCACATCCCCGATATCTTGACCTACGGCATGCTCGTGTGGCTTTATGGCATGTTGCTGGTCACTTTTGGCTTTCGGCATGGCTGGATATATTGGCCGCCTGTGCTGCACCTCATTTTCATGTTGCCCCTGCCGAATTTCATTTATTGGCAAGTTTCCATACAGCTGCAGTTTATGTCGTCGGAATTAGGCGTATGGTTCATTCGCCTCCTTGACATCCCGGTTTTCTTAGACGGCAACATCATCGACCTCGGTATCTACAAGCTGCATGTAGCCGAAGCCTGTTCCGGGTTGCGCTATCTATTCCCGGTCATGAGTTTTTCCTATGTCTTTGCCGTGCTTTACCGCGGTCCAGTATGGATCAAGGCTGTCCTCTTGCTTTCGGCTGCACCCATCACCGTGGTAATGAATTCGTTCCGGATTGGCGTCATCGGGGTCATGGTTGACAACTACGGGATCGAACATGCGGAGGGCTTCCTTCACTACTTTGAAGGCTGGGTGATTTTCATCCTCTGCATCGTGTTCCTGTTTATGCTGGCTCGCGTGCTACAGTTGCTTTCGGGTGACCGCCGCCCGATTGCGGAAGCCCTCGATCTCTCCTACGAAGGCATCTGGCCCCAGATCTCGCGCGTGTTTTCGGTACGCGCGTCCAGAGCCTTGGTCGCAACGGCGCTGATTATTTCGAGTGCAGCAGCGCTCTGGTACCTGACCCCGAACCGGGCGATGGTGACGGTGGAACGGGACCCGCTGGCGATGTTCCCGAATACACTTGGGCCCTGGCGTTCCGGCGTGCCCGACCGATTGGATCCTCAGATTGAAGCGACGCTCGGAGCGGACGACTATCACGCCGTGACGTTCCGCAGCCACGACCACATGGCTCCGGTCAATCTCTTCATTGCCTATTACGAGAAACAGACAGAAGGCGCGGGCATTCATTCGCCGGAAGTGTGTATTCCGGCCGGTGGATGGGAAATGTCCCGTATTAAACAACAAGAAATTCCACTCAACGCTTCAGTTGCCGAAGCAAACAGTGTTCCTGTCAATCGGGCGGTCATCCAAAAAGGGCTACGGAAGCAGGTCGTTTATTACTGGTTTGAGGCGCGAGGCCGACGGATGACCAACGATTATGTCGCAAAGGCATTTACGCTGCTGGACGCTCTAACCATGGCCCGGACAGACGGCGCTCTCGTTCGACTGATCACCCCGGTTCGCCCGGGTGAAACCGAAGTGGAAGCCGAGGCTCGGCTCAAATCATTCCTAGACCATAGCGTGGGCGTCTTGCCGCGTTTCGTTCCGGCGTAAGGAAAGCCCATATTATAAATAGGTCCGGAGAGAGAGGGCGAGGCTCGGGTCATTACCCAGGGGGCCGGTTAGGACAAAAGACAGAGCCATGGCTGCCTTTAGTATTTGGCAACGCTGGAAATCACGGCAAAATTCCCCACCTCCAAGGTTGCGC
The DNA here is from genome assembly GCA_964474065.1 of uncultured Rhodospirillales bacterium. Taxonomy (GTDB): domain Bacteria; phylum Pseudomonadota; class Alphaproteobacteria; order Bin95; family Bin95; genus JACKII01. Next base: position 9,038 of record CAYYSC010000018.1, read on the forward strand.
GCCACAATCGCGCACTGCTTGAAGGTTGTATTATCCGGACCGAAGTCGTGGTAAGCGTGTGGTCGTCGGCTGATACTATGGGGCCAGGGGATTTTACCGTTTCGGAAACGATGCTCGCAATGTTAGCCCGGCCTAGCGTCCCGTTCCCCTAAACTGAATAGAGGGCGCGGGACGTCGGCAGCTGGATCGAAAGAACAAGGCATATGTACGAAGAATTCTACGGACTGACCGAACGGCCCTTCCTGACAGTTCCGGACCCGGAATTCTTGTATTGGTCAGACAATCATCTGATGGCGTTTACGATGCTGCGCTATGGGATCATGACCCGCGCTCCGATCACCGTAGTCACGGGAGAGATCGGCGCCGGGAAGACAACCCTCCTAAGACATCTGCTCAGTGAGTTGCCGGAAGAACTGACTGTCGGGCTCATCTCCAACATGCAGGAAGGGCGGGGCGATGTGTTGCATTGGGCAATGATGGCGCTTGACCAAGCCTTTGACGACGAGCCCTATGTGAAGATGTTCCGCCGCTTTCAGGATCATTTGATTGACTGTTATGCGCGCGGGCGCCGGGTGCTTCTGATCGTGGACGAAGCGCAGGAGCTTTCGGTCAAGGCGCTCGAGGAACTGCGGATGTTCTCCAATATCAATGCCGACAAGGATGAACTTCTGCAGATCATTTTGGTCGGCCAACCGCAATTGCGGGAAAAACTGGACCGACCCGAACTGGTTCAGTTCGCGCAGCGCATCAGTTCGGATTTTCACCTGGGTCCGCTCTGCCAGGAAGAGGTTGCCCAGTACATCCATCACCGGCTAGCGGTCGCCGGAGCAACCTGGAAGGTTTTCTCGGATCGCACGTGCGAGTTGATTCACGAAGCGACGGGCGGCGTGCCGCGTCTCGTTAATATCCTCTGCCAATTGTGTATGGTATATGGTTTCTCCTACGAACGGAAAGTAATCGATGAGGAGTTGTTGCGGCAGTTTCTCGATGGCGCAAAACGTCATGGCATTTACAAACATTTCTCGCCGATCGATACCGGGCCAAAACTGGTCCGGTCGCAGGCGTAGCGTTTCATGGCGGGTTGAGCGAGGCTGAATAATGGAACAATCGCTGGACATTGGCAAATATATCGATGGAGTGCGGCGCCGGCTCTGGATCGTTGCGCTTGTGTTCATTCCGGGCGCCTTGCTGGCAACCGGCATCGCGTATGTCCTGCCACCCGTTTACGAGTCGACGGCGCGCATCCTGGTCGAAAGCCAAAGGATCCCTTCCAATCTTGCGCAGTCAACGGTGACGGTCTCGGCCGCCGAGCGTCTTCAGTTGATCGAGCAACGCATTTTGGCACGCGAGAATGTGCTCGACGTCATTGACCGGCTCAACTTGTTCGCAGACCGGCCGGACATGACGCCAACGGACAAGGTGGACCGCGTTCGCGCCGCTACGTGGATCGATCTGATCGCCTTCAATTCCGGCAGCCGGAGAGCACCGGCAAACGTGTCAGCCTTCACGATCACCTACAGCGAGAGCAACCCTCAGATTGCGGCGCGCGTCGCGAACGAGTTGGTCACGCGAGTGCTCGAACTCAATCTGCAGGCGCGGTCGCAGCAGGCGCAGCAGACGCACGACTTCTTCCGCCAGGAGGTGGAGCGGCTAGCCGCTGACCTGATCTCGCTGGAGACGGAAATCGCGAACTATAAGAAGCAGAACGAAGACGCGCTGCCGACCACACTTCAGGCCCGGCAGGGATCGCTTCAAGCCACGGAAAACCAGTTATTTAATATTGGGCAGCAACGCGCGCAGTTGGAAGAACAGCGCAGGGCCCTTACGCAGCGGCTCGAGACGGTGTCCTCCCTGCCGCCGCCACAACAGAACCTAACGACCGAAGAACAACAACTGGCTTCTCTTAAAACCACGCTGGCTCAACAAGAGACCATGCTCACGGAGCGGCACCCGACCATCCGCGAGTTGAAAGCCCAGATCGCCGCGATGGAACGCGTGGTGGCTTCCGCGGGCGGAGGGCCCAGTGGGGCCAGCACGGGACAACGGCTCCAAATCGAGGATCTGCAGGCCCAGATTTCGGCGCTGAATAACCAGCTACGGCTTCTGGACGAGCAGGAGGCAAAGAATCAGGAACGGAAGGCGGACCTGGAGCGCACCATCGCCCAGACCCCCCGGATCGAAGCCGCCCTGAATGCCCTTCAGCGCCGGCATGCCGATTTACAGACCCGATACCAGGTGGCGGTACAGAAACAGGCTTCCGCGGCAACGGGTGAGAAGCTCGAACTCGACCAGAAAGCCGAGCGATTCGAGGTGATTGAGCAAGCCCGCGTGCCGGTGGCGCCTGTTGCGCCGCAACGCACCCTGATCGCGGCCGGCGGCGCGATCGGTGCTTTAGGCCTTGGGGTGGCCCTCACCCTCCTCTTCGAACTCCTCAGCTCTGCAATCCGCACGGGCGCCGACCTCGAGCGGAGCGTACAGCTTCGTCCGATCGTCACGGTCCCCTACATCTATACACGAGCTGAAGTTCGCCAACGCCGTATTATCCAGGTTATGACATTGCTCGTTTTTATCGTCGTTTTGCCGAGTTCGCTTTGGCTGGTCGATCAATACGTCATGCCAATAGAGCAAATTTCGGAAAGAGTTCTGGAAAAGACCGGACTGGGCCAAATGTGGCTAGACATCAAGCCGCGAGTGATGTGAGGAGAGCACAGTGGTCGAACGGCTGAGAGACGCGATCAACAAAGCCCGGCAAAGCCGGGATACGGGCACAACTGCCCCGACGCTTCCGCCTGCCCCGGAGGCGCCGAGTAGTTCTTCGGCCCAATTGCGGGAGGCGATGGTCACCGCGGTGACCAAGAGTCCAGGCACCAGCACCAATGGCCGGCATGCGCCGATCGAGGATGAGTGGTCCGCAATCCGGGAATTGAAACTTCAGGCCCCTCGTCTTGAGCATCACCGTATTGTTTCTCATAAAAAAGTAAATCCGGCCCATCTGGCATTCGACATGTTGCGGACCCGGCTGCTCAACATGATGCGCACGAATGGGTGGACCCGGCTGGGCATCACCTCGCCCACCCAGGGGTGCGGCAAGTCGATGGTGTCGACCAACCTGGCGCTCTCGCTCGGACACCAGAATGACCTCCGCGCCATGCTCTTCGATGTCGATTTGCGTTCTCCCGTATTGGCCAAGCTGCTAGATGTACGGGAGCGGCTTGCGATCTCCGATTTTCTGCATGGGCAAGTGGATGCGCGCGATTATCTGCGGCGCGCGGGCAGCAATCTGGCGTTCGGTTTGAACTCGGAACGCCATCCTGGTCCATCCGAGTTATTCCAGAATGAGCGGACGAAAGAAGTTCTGGGGAAGACTATTGCCCGGTACCGCCCCAACATCGTGGTCTATGATCTGCCGCCGGTTTTGGTCAGCGATGACGTTATTGCCTTCCTGCCGCATGTAGACTGCGTGATGATGGTGGTAGCCGCGGGCCGAACAACCCCGAAGGAAATCACTGAAGCGGAGCAATTGCTGGCAGACCAGACCAATTTCCTTGGCGCCATGCTGAATAAATCCAAGGAAAAGGGCGCGGGCGGCTATCAATACCGGGGCTATTACTGAGCCTCGGCTTCCCGCCGCTTCGCTGCAGGGGGTTGGAACGGCCGGCGGATGCCGCCATCATCCTGATCCTTTCTACCCCGCCGTAGCCGGCACGAGGTTTTCATGATCCTGCGGACCCTTTGGAGCCTGTTGGCGTGCAGCACAATGGCCGTGGCCGGCGCGTTAGCGCAGCAGCCGGCCCCGTCTCTGCAGGAAATGGTGGTCACCGCTCATCCGCTGGCGACGCAAGCATCGCATGGCGTCCTGGAGGCTGGCGGCAATGCGGTTGATGCGGCCATTGCGGCGCAGATGATGCTGACCCTCGTGGAGCCGCAATCTTCCGGTATCGGTGGCGGCGCCTTCTTGGTGCACTATCGAGCGAGCGACAGCCTTCTGCAGGCTTTTGACGGACGGGAAACTGCGCCCGCCGCTGCGGGACCGGACCTGTTCCTCCGGCCGGATGGCAGCCGGATGGAATGGTCCGAAGCGCGCGTCGGGGGGCGCTCTGTTGGCGTGCCCGGCACCGTTCGCATGCTCGCCCTTGCACATGAGCAGCACGGAGCCTTGCCCTGGGCGGAATTGTTCCGGCCTGCCATCCACTTGGCGCGGGATGGCTTTCAGGTCACGGAACGGTTGCACGAAGCTATTGCGCGGGTCACCGATTGGGAAAAAACGCCGAGTTCGGCATTCTATTTTCTGAACGCCCAGGGAGAGCCCTGGCCGGTCGGCCACCGCTTGCGAAATCCGGCGCTGGCGGAGGTGCTGGAGGCGCTCGCCGCCACCCCCCATGGTCTCAATGTCGGACCCATCGCAGAGAAAATTGTCGAGGCGGTACAAGGATTCGCGGCCAATCCGGGCCGAATGACCTTGAAGGATCTTGCCGGTTACGACCCAAAGGTTCGGGAGCCCGTATGCGGGGCCTACCTTGTCTACCGGCTTTGCGGGATGCCGCCACCATCCTCCGGCCCCCTGACCGTACTGATAATGTTGGGTTTGGCGGAACGCCACAGCCTGCATGACCAACCGCCAGATTCCATTGCCTGGGCGCACCTGTTTGCCGAAGCCGGCAAAGTCGCGTTCGCCGACCGCAACCACTACATGGCCGATCCGGATTTCGTGGCGCAACCGGTGGAGGGCCTGCTGAACGGCGGCTACCTCGACCAGCGCGCCGCACTGATTTCCCGGAAGAGGGCGCTTGGCAAGGTTGACCCCGGATCGCCGCCGGGCGACAGGCGAGGTGCATTGCCTGGCCCGCACGAAGGACTGACCGAAAAGGGGACATCCCATCTCTCGATCGTGGACGACGAAGGCAACATTGTCTCGATGACCACAACAATCGAAAGTGCCTTCGGCTCCCGGCTAATGGTGGCCGGGTTTCTACTCAACAACGAGTTGACCGACTTTTCCTTCGTACCAGAGCGGAACGGCAAATTGGTCGCCAACCGGGTCGAGCCTCGCAAACGGCCGCGCAGTTCCATGGCGCCGATGATCGCGTTCGACGGAACCGGCGATCCGGCCTTTGTCACGGGCTCGCCCGGCGGCTCCCGCATCATCGCCTATGTTGCGGGATCCATCGTCCGCGTTCTGGGCAATGGCGTGTCCCCGCAGGCAGCGGTCGAATCCGGCCATGTGGTGAACCGGAACTCGGTCATCACGGAGCTGGAGGAAGGGCGTGCACCGAACGGACTTGCAGCGGGCCTGGAAACGCTCGGCCATCAGGTTAAACTGAAACCTCTGACCAGCGGCCTGCACGTGATCCGGATCAGCAGGGGTCAGATGGTGCCCGGCGTCGATCCCCGGCGCGAAGGTCTGGCTTTAGGAGATTAAACCATGCGTTTCGGCTGGCTCACCCTCGCCCTCTCCCCTTCCCCGGAAGAAGACGCCCAGCGTATCGACGACCAGATCGAGCAGGTCTGCCTCGCCGAAAACCTCGGCTTTCACGATGTCTGGCTGACTGAGCACTATTTCACCGGCGAAAGCGTCTACAACGACGCCATCCTGTTCGCCGGGGCCTTGGCCATGCGGACCGAACGCATCCGCCTCGGCTTTGCGGTCGTGCAGATGCCGTTCCACCATCCGGTGAGGCTGGCTACGCAACTCGCCCTACTGGACAATCTGACCAAAGGCCGGATCGACGTCGGCATTGGCAAAGGCACGGTCTACAATGAGTACGAGTTCGTCGGCCACGGCCTGCGCTCCGATGACGGACGCGAGCGGATGGAAGAAGGCCTGGAACTCTTGCAGCGGGCCTGGCGGGAAGCACCGCTGACGTTCGAGGGCAGATACTACCAGGTCGAAGTGCCGGAAATCCGGCCGAAGCCCGTCCAGCAGCCGCACCCCCCGCTCTGGCGGAGCGTGATTTCGCCCGGCTCTTTCGTCGATTGCGGGCGGCTCGGCATTCCGATCCTCACCTCCCGCCTGCCGGTGGACAAAATCGCCGAGCGCTGGGCGCTTTACGAGCAGGGGCTTGAGGAGGGCGGCCACGACGCCGCCACACGCGAGCGGTTGCGGACACAGAACGCCCTGTGGCGCAACGTGTACGTTGCCGAAAGCGATGCCCAGGCGGAGGACGAACTCTCCGAACTGCTGCGCCAGACCCGGCATCACATGATGCATGTGCGCGAGGAGTTGAACCCGCCCGACTTCAAGCCGGACCCGGTGACGCTCAACGCCTGGACGGATCCCACGGTCGGCGATGAAGAGGCTATCCCCTTCGTGCTGCAGACAGGCTCTATTTACGGCTCGCCCGCGACGGTGCGGCAGCGGGTGGCGGAATTGCGCGAGGCGGGAGTGCAGCATCTGCTGTGTCAGACCGGCTTCGGCGACATGAGCCAAGCTCAGACCCTTGCCTCCATGCGCCTGTTCGGCGAGCAGGTGATGCCGGCCTTCACCGGCGGCCGGGCGATGGCGGCCGAATAGCTGGCTTTGTGGTGGGCCCAGGGGCTGAAAAGGTCAGGCGTTCTTGATCGTCAGCCCCGCATCTACTGGCAGTGCGATGCCGTTGATATAGCTTGCTGCCGGCAGCACCAAGCTCAGGGTCGCATGCGCCACTTCTTCCGGATCGGCATAGCGGGCGTTGGGGATGCGCCGCCGGGCGAACTTCTGCTTTGCTTCCTCCGGGTATTTTTCCGTCATGCCGGTGCGGATCGCGCCGGGGCAGATGCAGTTGACGGTAATCCCCTCTTTGCCAAGCTCGACGGCGAGCGAGCGGGTCAGGCCGATGACCGCATGTTTCGTGGCAGTATAGGGGCTGATCCCCGGCGTGGCGCCCAGCCCCTCGGTCGAGGCGATATTGACCACCCGACCGCCGCTGCCACTCTTGCGCAGATGGGGCAGCGCAGCGCGGATTGCGTAGGTCTGCGCCGAGACATTGACCGCAACCGTCCGTTCCCAACGCTGCTCATAGTCCTCAGCATCGATCGGCACGTGGGTCGAGATACCGGCGTTGTTCACCAGAATGTCCAGGCCGCCAAAGCGCGAGGCAATCGCCTCCACGGTCTGCCGCACCGCCGTGCGCTCCGCCACGTCCAGCGTCCAGGCCTGGGCGGAGCCGCCTGCCTCACGGATCGTGGCCGCCGTCTGTTCGGCAGCCTCGCCATTCACGTCGGCACAGGCGACGTGAGCGCCCTCGTCCGCGAACAGATAGGCTGTCGCCCGGCCCATGCCGGACCCTGCACCGGTAACTAGACCAACCTTGCCCGCAATGGAGCGCGAGAGCTTGCTCAATCTGGCCATCGTGTCCGTCTCCCGGTTAGGCTGTCGCCGCGCCGTCTACGGGCAAGGCCGCGCCGCTGACATAGGAGGCCTCGTCGGACACCAGGAACAGTGCCGCATTGGCAACGTCCTCCGGCCGTGCCGCCCGGCCCATGGGGTTGGACGCAGCATACTGGGCGACGAGGCTTTCCTTGTCCTCGCCTTGGGTCGATTGCTGGTCCGGCCGGGAGACGAACACCCGCAGCATGGGCGTATCGGTCGGCCCCGGACAGACGGCATTCACGCGGATCTTCTCGGGCGCGTAGCGCTTCGCCATGCTGCGCACCATGCCAACGATGCCGAACTTGGCCGCGGAATAGACGGGGCTGAACGCGGAGCCGCGCAGGCCGCTGGTCGACGCGGTGTACAGCAGCGAACCGCCGCCCCGGGCGCGCAATTCGGGCAAGGCCGCTTCCGTTGTCACAAGCACGGTACGGATATTCAGGTCCATCGCCATTTCGTAATCGGCCATGTCAATTCCTTCAACCGCGGCGGGACCGGGATGGCCGACATGGTTCCAAACGAAATCCAGCCCGCCGAACGCATTCGCGGTCTCCTTGACAATGCGCCGGGCGTTCTCGTCATCAGATCGGAAGAGCACACGTCTGAACTCCAGTCACTCCGGAGAATCT
>CAYYSC010000019.1:0-16908 GCA_964474065.1 uncultured Rhodospirillales bacterium
ATAGAGTTCGTTCGCGCTGATATCGCCGTTCATCCACGACCAGAGCATGGCAAGCAGGTTATCGGCATCGCGGCGGAGGAAGTTCCATTCCCAGGAGCGTACAAGATAGTCCTCCAACGAGGTAAAGCCACTCTGGCGCCAGACCTCATCGCGGTAAAATTCCTGGCTCATGCCCCAACCGGCATAGACCCGGCCCATCGCCCGCAACCCGCGCTCCGGCTTCTCGACAAAGTGGGTGCCGCACCAGCCAGGGTCGGCCGTGAGCGTCGCGCGCACGCCCTCCAGGAACACCTTGTTGTGCGGGGCCGTTCGAGCGGAACCGCAGATCGCGAGAATCCGCTCCACCTGGTCCGGGAACAGCGCGCCCCAATGCATGGCTTGCTGCGCGCCCATCGACCAGCCGTAGACCATTGCCAGCCGGTCGATGCCCAGCACCTCGGTCAGCAAGCGCCGCTGCGCCTGGACGTTGTCGTAGAGCGAGAAGAACGGATAGCGGGCCTTGCCGTAGGGCGGCTCGATATTGCTCGGTGAGGTCGAAAGGCCGTTGCCGAACATGTTCGGGATGATGATGAAGAACCGCTCTGGATCGAGTATACCGCCGCCCCGGATCAACCACTCAATATCATAGTGCTGCGCGCCATAGCTGGTGGGATAGAGCACCGCGTTGGACCTGTCCGCGTTCAGCGAGCCGTAGGTCTTGTAGGCCAGCACCGGGTTCGGCACGGTCAGGCCGGACTGGAGCCTGGTCGGCCCGAGTTCGAAGCGGTGATAGTCGGCCATGGTGAGAAGCTCGCTTGCGGGAAGGCAGTACGGCCATCATGGACCGCGCCTCGCGGCCTCGGCAACCATGGTTGCGCCAAAGCAGCCCGGCGGGGATGATCGGGCCGCTCTTTATCCGCCAGATCAAGGAAGCCCGATGCCCGTTACCCACACCATCCAAGGCCTTTCCGCGCCGGTGTCGATCCGAATCGACCGCTGGGGTGTACCCCATATCAAAGCAGAAACTGCGACGGACGCCTTTTTCGCCCAGGGCTGGAACGCGGCCCGGGACCGGCTCTGGCAGATCGACTTGTGGCGCAAGCGCGGACTGGGCCTCTTGGCGGGCGATTTCGGTCCCGCCTATGCGGAGAAAGACCGAGCGGCGCGCCTGTTCCTCTACCGCGGGAACATGACCCCGGAATGGGGGAGCTATGGGCCGAATGCCAAGGAATGGACGGAAGCCTTCGTCGGCGGAATCAACGCCTACGTCGCGGGCGTCGAGGCGGGCGAGCATCCGCTGCCGCCGGAGTTCCGCCTGATGGGCACGAAGCCCGCGCGCTGGCAGGCGGAGGACGTGGTCCGCATTCGTTCCCATGCCCGGGTCCACAATCTGGATCACGAATTGCGCCGCTCTGCCGTACTGGCGAAATTCCCGGCGGAGGCCGACTCGTTGCGCAAGGCGCGCCAGCCAGAGCGCCCGCTACAGGTGCCAGAGGGCTTCGAGCCCGGGGAGTTGCCGGTCGAAATCTTCAAGACTTATCTGCTCGCGACCGAGCCGCCGAGCTTCGGCATGGAACAGGTGCAGGCCACGGCTGTCTCAAGCGAATTGCTGGGCTCCAACGCTTGGGCGCTTTCCGCCAACCGCACCAGCACCGGCCGTCCCATTCTGGCGAGCGATCCCCACCGTGCGCATCAGATGCCCTCGCTCCGCTACATGGTGCACCTGCAGGCGCCCGGCTTGAACGTTATCGGCGCAGGCGAGCCGGCAGTCCCCGGCGTCTCCTTCGGCCACAACGAGGACATCGCTTTCGGCCTGACCATCTGGCCGATCGACCAGGAGGATCTCTACATCTACGACCTGAAACCGGACGACCCGGATCAATACCGCTACAACGGCCATTGGGAATCGATGCAGGTGCGCCGGGAATGGCTGCCGGTGAAGGGCGAAGCCGAGCGCGAGACCGAACTGCGCTTCACCCGCCACGGGCCGGTGCTGCACGTGGACCATAGAAGTGGCAAGGCCTATGCCCTGCGGACGGTGTGGACGGAACCAGGCACCGCGGCCTATCTCGCCAGCCTGAACTTCCTGCAGGCCAAGACCATCGCGGACTATGAGGTCGCCTTGCGGGGCTGGGGGGCACCCTCGTCCAACCACATTGTTGCAGAGACTTCGGGGAGGATTGCGCGCTTCACCGCGGGCTTTGCGCCGGTCCGGCCGAATTGGGACGGGCTGCTGCCCGTGCCGGGCGACGGCCGTTACGAATGGGGAGGGTTCCATGATCCGCTCTCCACACCCCGCGTAAAACAGCCATCGGAAGGTTGGGTTGCGACCGCCAACCAATTCAACCTGCCGGAGGAATGGCTGGGCGAAACCAACACGCCCGGCTTCGAATGGCCGGACCCGGCCCGCTACCGAACCATCGCCGCCGCACTGGAGATGAAGCCCCAGCACTCCCTGGAGGACGTGCAGGCCCTGCAAACCAGCTACCACTATCACCCGGCGCAACGGCTGGTGCCGCTGCTGAACACGCTGCCGGAAAGCCAGGCGCGGGACATGCTGCTTGCCTGGGACCTGACGCTCCGGGCAGACAGCGCTGCCGCGGCATTGTTCGAGACTTGGTTCGCCCGGTATCTGGTGCCGGCGGTGCTGGACAAGGTCTCGCCGCCGGGCCTGCAAACCTACGCCGCGCTGCCGGACGCCGCCCTCGCGATCGATCTGGTCACGGCGGACGACCCGCGGCTCGGCGGGCGAGAAAAGCTGCTGGAAGCGACACTGGCCGAGGCATGGCAGAATGCGGGGGAGCGTTTCGGTTACGACCCGACCGCCTGGACCTGGGGGCAGTTCCACCACGCCTTCTTCCCGCACGACCTCTCTGAATATCTGGACGAGGCCACCCGAGACCGTTGGAATGTCGGCCCTCTTCCGAAAGGCGGCAGCGGCTTGACCGTCAACAATAACAACTACCGCCAGAGCGACGGGCGTCTCACGCTTGGCGTTACCTGGCGAATGGTCTGCGACGTCGGCAACTGGGATGCGAGCGTGACGATCAACTGCCCCGGCCAGTCCGGCAACCCGAACAGCCCGCACTACCAGGACCTGTTCCCGCTCTGGGCCCGGGACGAGTATGTGCCGATGGCCTTCGGCGATGCCGCCATCGACGCGGCGACGGAGGAAACCCTGCGGCTGGAGCCGGGAAATGGCTGAACCGGCCTAGTCCTGCTTCTTCGCCGCCTGCCAGCGCTGCTCCAAACGGTCCATATCTTCCGCCGGGAGGGATGAGCCGTCGGCGCGGGCGGCGGTCTCCATCGCCTGAAAACGCCCGACGAACTTGCGGTTGGCGAGACGCAGGGACTCTTCCGCATCCACGCCGGCCTTTCGCGCCAATTGGGCCATGGCGAAGAGAAGGTCGCCGATTTCTTCGCGGACGGCTTCCATGTTGCCTGTCGCCAGCGCCTCGTCGATCTCGTCCAGTTCTTCCCGCAGCTTGGCGGTCACGCCGCGGGCATCCGGCCAGTCGAAGCCGACGCGGGCAGCACGCTTGCCCAGCTTCTCCGCTCGCATCAGCGCGGGCAGGGCAAGCGGCACGTCGTCCAGCACGCTCGGCTCGCGTCCTTCCTTCGCAGCCTTTTCGGCGCGCTCCGCCGTCTTGGTCCGCTCCCAGGCCTCGGTCTGAGCCGCGGCGGTGCGCACTTCGGCATCGCCGAAGACATGTGGATGCCGGGCGATCATCTTGTCGTTGATGGCGCGCGCCACATCCTCGAACGAGAAGGCCCCCTCCTCCTTCGCGATCTGCGCGTGGTAGACGACTTGGAGCAGCAGATCACCCAGTTCATTCTTCAGGTCGTTGCGGTCGTCCCGATCGATCGCATCGCCGACTTCGTAGGCTTCCTCAATGGTATAGGGCTTGATCGTGGCAAACGTCTGCTCCAAGTCCCATGGGCAGCCGCCTTTCGGATCGCGGAGCCGGGCCATCGTGGCAAGCAGGTCGTCGATAGCGGAGGGAACGGTGGCCATCACGGATTTCTCTCAGCGCTGCCGGGGCAATGTCCAGTTGGCGGCACTCTACCGGCAAAGCGCCAGCCAAGCCCATGCTACAAAGCAACTTCCGGGCGCCCGCCCAGAAAAAAACGGGGCCGTCATCTCGCCGCAAGGCATTGGAATTCGTTGCATTGCACAACAGAATGACCTATCTACCCACCAACCGTGCCGCGCGTAGAAATAAGAGCGGGCATTGATGGCACCCGCCTAGGGCCGCGCTAAAACGGTCCGCAGGGTATCGCGACGAAGGGCGTTCCGCCCCACGGGTTTCCAGGGCTGCTGATCTGCGCAAGCGCCTCCCACCGACCGCCGGTATTCCGGGTCCGGGATGGACTGCGGCTGGCCGGCCCATGAAAGACCAATTTTGACTGATTTCCAGGAACTCGGCCTTTCCGAGTCCATTCTTCGCGCCGTCACTCGCGAAGGCTATTCCACTCCTACCCCCATTCAAACCCAGGCAATTCCTGTGCTTCTCCGAGGGAAAGACCTCGTGGGCATTGCCCAGACCGGCACCGGCAAAACCGCGGCCTTCACCCTGCCGATCCTCCAGATGATCGAGGGCCTGAAGGGGCTGCCGAAGCCAAAAACCTGCCGCGCCCTGATCGTCGCGCCGACCCGCGAACTGGCGGCTCAGATCGTCGAGAGCGTACGGACCTACAGCCGCTTCACCAAGATCTCCGTCACCATGGTGGTTGGCGGCGTGCGGCCCGGCCCGCAGATCAAGGCCCTGGGACGTGGCGTCGATGTGTTGGTGGCCACCCCCGGCCGCCTGCTCGACCACATGGCGACCGGCGCTGTCAGCATCCAGGAGGCCAAGGCCGTCGTGCTGGACGAGGCGGATCAGATGATGGATCTGGGCTTCCTCCCCGCCATTCGGAAGATCATGCGCGCCCTGCCGCAACAACGTCAGACCATGTTGTTTTCCGCCACCATGCCGAAGGAAATCCGCGCGCTGGCCAGTGACTTTCTGCACGAGCCGGAAGAGATTGCCGTCGCCGCCGTCGGCAAGCCCGTTGATGCGATCAACCAGAAGGTGATCCACGTGCCGGGCCCGGACAAACGCGATCTTCTGCTGGAACTGCTGCAGGCCGACGATGTGGGCCGGGCCATCGTCTTCACCCGCACCAAACGCGGGGCGGACCGGGTAAGCGATCATCTGATCGGCGCGGGGCTGCGCGCCGGCGCACTCCATGGCAACAAGAGCCAGGGCCAGCGCGACCGGACGCTCGGCGGTTTCCGCAACGGCAAGCTCAAGATCCTGGTCGCGACCGATATCGCGGCCCGCGGTATCGATGTGGACGACGTCTCGCACGTCATCAACTTCGAACTGCCAAACGTGCCGGAAGCCTATGTCCACCGCATCGGCCGGACGGCCCGCGCCGGCAAGGACGGCATCGCCATCGCGCTTTGCGACCGTTCAGAAGTCGGCTTGCTGCGCGATATCGAAAAGCTGATGAAAAAGGCGATCCCGGCGGAGGGCGACGTGCCGCCACCGCGTTCCGGCAAGCCTGCTTCCGGAAGACCTGCATCAGGTAAGCCCCAGCGCGCCCGGCATCCGGGCGGTCAGCCAGCTGTCACGCGCCGTGACGGACCCTCCGGCGAGGGCCGGCCGCAAGCTGCCGGCAAGCCGAACGGCAAACCCTTTGGCAAGCCCGGCGGCAACGGTTCGCGTCGGCGCAGCCGGCCTGCACACTTGGTCTCTGCCTAAAACCCGCGGCGGCGCGGGCAGGGCGGTGCTCTCGGAGCATGGCCCGGCCCGCAGCCGCTGTGGGCATTCGAACTTTTCCTTCCTTTCCTCCTCCCCGGTAGCCGCACGGCAGGCTTGGCCCTATAGTCATGGAACGCCATGCCGCAAAGCTAGCGGCACCGCTACCAACGGTGAGGAGGAAGAGCATGCCCGACAGCGTTGACGTCCAGTCGATCGGCGATCTGCCACCCCAGAAGCAAGAGAGCGCGGCCACAGAAGCTCAGGGACGCGCCCGCTATTTCAATACCGGCAACGCTTTCAACGTCATCCTGCCGCCGGTGCCAGACATGGCCTTCACGGAAGAGCCGGCGCGCGCGCTTTCCCAGCAGACGCCCACCGGGCTGATCGCCTGTGATATCTCGGAGAAGCTGGAGTGTCCCTTTCCGGCGACATCACCATTCGTCCTGGCCTACTACGCCAAGGTCAAGGCGGGCGAAACGCTGACGACGGACTTCGCCGCGACCGGCGCGGTCGGGTATGTCATTCAAGGCGCCGGCAGCCTGACCTGCGGCGAGGAGCGGATTGAATGGGCGCCGGGTGACCTATTCGTTCTGCCAGGCGGCTTTCAACACAGCTATACCGCAGGGACCGAAGACGCGGTGTTGTGGCTGGTCACGAACGAGCCGCAGCTTGCATTCGAACGCCTGCGCGCGCCGGCGCCTGGAGAGGCCCCGACCGCCGTGGTGCACTACCCGGCCGCCGAGATCGAGAAACAGATTGCGCTGATCGATCAGGTCGGCCGCGACGCGGCGGCGGCTGGCTCGGCCCTGATCTTCTCGTCCGACCAAAACGAGGCAAGCCGGAACGCCCTGCCTACCCTGACGGTAGCCATGAACTCCCTGCCGCCCGGCGTCACGCAGCGGCCGCACCGGCATAATTCCGTGGCCATCTCGCTGGTGATCGAAGGCGAGAACTGCTTCTCCACGATTGACGGCAAACGCAAGGATTGGTCGCCCTGGTGCACCACCATCACGCCGCCGGTCAGCATCCATTCCCATTCCAATGACGGCGAGACGATGGCCATGTTCCTGATCATTCAGGACGGCGGCCTCTACTACCATGGCCGCACCATGGGTTTCGAATTCGTCGATGAATGAGAGAGGAACCAGAATGCCACTTTCTTTTCGACCGGTGCACCCGAGCATCGGAGCCGAGGTCCAGGGCCTGGACATGGGCGGCCCGCTTGATGCGGCCACCGCGCAGCAGCTCCGGCACGCATGGGTCGAATACAAGGTGCTGGTTCTGCCCAACCAGCCGGTCACGGATGAGCAGCATGTGGCCTTTTCCCGCCATTTCGGCGAGCTGGAAGAACACCACCAGAATATGATCAAGGACGCGGCCAACCCTGCGATCTTCAAGGTCTCCAACGTGGACGACGATGGCAACATCCGTCCGCCGACCGATCTCACCATGAAGCAGCTGCTTTCCACCAAGATCTGGCACACGGATTCGAGCTTCCGCGAGAACCCGGCCATGGGCTCGATCCTGCATGGGGTCGAGGTCGTAGATCAGGGCGGCGAAACCTGCTTCACCAACATGGAGGCGGTCTACGAGGCCCTGCCCGCCGGGTTGAAGGCCAAGGTCGAGGGGCGCCGCTGCCTGCACGATTTCGCCTATCTCTCGGTCGTTTCAGGCGGCCGCAAGCCGACCGTGGAGGAAATGGCGAAGATGCCGCCCGTTTGGCAGCCGATGGTGCGGCTGCAGCCAGTCAGCGGGCGAAAATCGCTTTATATCAGCCCGATCTACAACGAAAAGATCGAGAAGATGGACGACGCCGAGTCCAAAAAGCTGCTCGACGCGCTCTATGAGATCTGCAGCGAGCCTCGCTTCGTCTACGAGCACCGATGGGCGAAGGACGATGTGGTAATGTGGGACAACCGTTCCACCATGCACCGTATTCTGCCCTATGATCCTGCCAAGCGGCGCGTCATGCACCGCACTACGATTGTTGGCGATGGCCCGGTCAAGGCGGCTTAAGCAATTATCCTTAAAATATTCCGCCTCAATATTTGATCAAAACGTGTGGATAATGAGATGTCACGCGCAATATTTTTCATGTCTGCATGCCTGCTGTCGTTTGTTTACGGCTTGGCCACCATTCAATTTCAGATCTTTCCCTACCAGATCATCCGCGAAGCCAAAAACGGCTTTGAGGCGCTGAAGTTACTGGAAGACGACACCCATCTCGTAACCATCAAGCGTTTCGATGCGTCGGCGACAGCCAAACCCGAGGTCCGTCAACTGAGCGAGAATGCCGGCGCAGAAAGGCTCCTCGTCACGGGCGGGTTCTACCAATACATGGAAGAATGTCCGCGCTTCGGCTGTTTGGCCTGGATCATGAAACGGTCGGGCGAGGTTCTCCATACCTGGGAAATCGACCCCGCCGTCATCCTGGAAGGGGCCGAAGGGTTCGAAGGAGATCTGACCCCCATGAATGTCTATCCGATCGGCCTGTCACTTGCCAAAGACGGGCGGCTCACAGTGACCTTCCACGGCCGCAACATTTTCCCGTACACCGTTGGCATCGCCCAGTTTTCGCCTACTGGCGAGTTGCTTTGGCGCCGCTTTGACCGGAGCCATCACTGGATCGACACGGCGAGCGACGGTCACATCGCGGCACCGTCAGCCCGGTACATCAAAATGCCGGAATTTGCTGAGGATACCCTGATCCCCAATCATTGCCACACCGGCGTGATCGACGATGAAGGAGTCCGGCTTTATTCCGCAGACGGCAAGGTGGAGAAAGAGTTCTGGATTGCCGAGAGCTTTGCCAAATCGTCCTGGCCGGGACTGCTCTATGCCGTGCGGAACGGTTGCGATCCGCACCACCTCAACTCCGTCGCCATCGTCGAGCCGTCGTTGGCGGATCGGTTGAATGGCGTCGATGCCGGTGACTTGCTCGTTTCCGTGCGCGAGCCGAGCGTGGTTGCGATCCTCGACGGCGACGACGGCACCGTGAAACGCCTGGTAGCCGGCCGGACGGCCGCCCAGCATGGGCCGCAGTTCTTACCGGACGGCTCGGTCGTGGTATTCGACAATCTTGGCGGCAAGCGCGACCAGGGCGGCACCCGAATCGTCCGGCTCGATTTGGAGAACGGCACGGCCGAAACGGTGTTTCCTCGCGAAAGTGGGAAGCAATCCGGCCTGCCGTTTCAGTCCGATGACGGCGGCCATCTGTCAGTTAGCCCGGATGGCAAGCGCCTGATGATCGCGTCCAAGCACCAATCGCACATCTTCGAGGTCGAGATCGCTACGGGTGACATTCTCTGGGAGATGGATCATTGCATGGACATGAGCGCCTACCTTGAGAAATTCGACCTTGAAGCGGAAGCGAGCAATGCGTGCTTCAGGACTTATGGCGCCTATTATCTGGAAGATTCCCCCTTCCACATGGTCCACTAGCCGATCATGCCGTCAGTCGCCCAGCTGCACCAGCCGCAGGCTGACTTTCTTCCCTTTGGAGTAGTTCAATCCGGTTACTCGCGCCAGTTCGCGGACCTCGCGTCCGCCCAGCGCTTCCTCAAACCGCGGCCATTCCCGGCTCTCGATCGCCGCGACGTGACACGCCGGGTCGGCAACCAGATGCTCCACCGCGGCGGGTCCGCGGCCACGGCTAGTTTCAGTCCCGGCCAGAAAAATCAGGCTCGGCTCGTTGTAGCCGATCGTGAAGAGTTCCGGCTCGCCGACGCATTCCGGAGGCGCGTGGCGAACAACCGCCGTAGCCAAGCGGTTCGAAACCCACAACTCGGAAAGGCTTGGCACCACATTGCGGTAGGCCGGCCAATAGGCAAGGACGGCCGCCAGCATCACCACGCCCAACGGAAAGGCGTTCTCAAAGGCGCCCCGGGCGTACCGATATAATGTATACGCCAGTGCGGCAAAAGCCGCGCCTGCCGCGATGCCCGGCCCGTCGACCGCGCCGCCAAAAAAGGGGGGCACGAACACCATCGCCACCGCCAAGCCGAGCGCAATGATCGCAGCGATCCATACGGGCGCCACCGCCAGCCGCGCCGCCCATTTCTTCGCCGGCGCCTCTCCCCCGCGTACCAGCATATAGGCGGCGAGCAGCGCCAGCGCCGGATAAAGCGGAAGGACGTAATGCGGCAGCTTGGTCGCCACGAGTTCAAACACGATCCAGTTCGGCACGATCCACGCGGTACAGAATTGCACTGCCGGCGACCCGCGCCCGCGCCAGGCGCCCAGCACCGCCATGCCGAGCAGCGCCGCGGCGGGCCAGAACGTTACGAACACCAGCAAAAGGTAGAACCCCGGGGGTGCGCCGTGTGCTTCCTGCCCCTGGCCGATCTTGGCAAGGAAATCGCGGCCGAGCGCTTCTTCCCAGAACGCACCGTCCGTCGCGAAATGAATGGCGACGAACCAGGGCGCGATCACGAGCAGCGCGACCGGCACGCCCCAAAGAGGGCGCAGGGCCAAGAACCAGCGCGCACGCCGCTGCCAAAGTATCAGGCCGAGGGCAGTCAGGCCAACAATCATCAGAATGACCGGCCCTTTCACGAGCACGCCGCAACCGATGGCGAGCCAAAAAGCCAGTGCGGTCCAGGAACCGGCGCGGGTAAGCTCCTGCCCTGTCTCCGTTCTGCCGGCCATCCAGGCACGAGCGAGCGCCCACTGGGCCGCCAGAATAGTCGCCAGCAGCACGGCATCCGTCTTGGCGAGGTTGGCCTCCACCGTCATTAACAGCACCGGCGCCAGCAGCATCCCGCCGACGCCGCCAACAGGCCCTTTGAACAACGCCCCGCCGATTGCAGCGCACAAAAGCACAGCCGCCACCGCGCCGATCAAGGAAGGCAGGCGATAGGTCCAAAGGGCGTCCGGCTCCTCCGCCAGCAGACCGGCGCTGGCGCTTTGCAGCCAATAAATCCCGATGGGCTTTTTGAGGCGCGGCTCGTCCTGAAACATGATGCGGACGTAGTCACCGGTCTCGACCATCTGCTTCGAGGCCTGGGCGAAACGGGGTTCGTCCCGGTCCATCGGCGGCAGTTCGGCCAGACCGGGCAAATAGAGCATCAGCGCGAAAAACGCCAATGCGGGATAAATCCAGTATTTGCGCTCCGCCAGCCAGAGCACCCATTCCGGCAGCCAGGACTTATTGCTGGGCGCCGGGCCGTGCACCGAGCTTTTCCCGCCAGATGAAGTAAATGTTCCGGCTGTAGATCAACAGGCCCAGAGCTTGGCCCGCAATAAACACCGGGTCCTTGCGGTGAACGGCGTAGGCCAAAAGCATGGCACCTCCCATAATGCTGAAATACCAGAATACCTCAGGCACGATTGAGCGCCGGGCGCGTTCAGAATAGATCCACTGCATGACGAAGCGCATCATGAACATGAACTGCGCGACAAAGCCCACCACGATCCAGGCCAGTTCCTCCGTCGAAAGCGCATCGTACCAGGCGCGGAACCCTTCCAGCAGCGATTCGAGCATCTAACTACCGTCAACCTCGTACGGGAAGGGAGCGGCGGCACGGTCGCGCAACCAGAGCACACCCAACATATCGCGGAACGCCACCATGGCACGTCCCCAGTTTGTATATTTCGAGGAGCCTGCCGCGCGGGGGCGGTGGTTCACGTCCACGAAGCGGGTCGCATAACCAAAGGCAAGCGTCAACGCCGGCAGGTACCGGTGCAGTCCGCGAAAATTGGGCAGGTCGTTCAGGAGGTCCCGCCGGATTGCCTTCAGGGAGCAGCCGGTGTCGCGGCAATTATCGCGCAAAACTGCCTGCCGGATGGCGTTGGCGGAGCGGGAGACGATGCGCCGCGCGGCCGTGTCCTGACGCTTCAAGCGCAGGCCCCCCACAAGCCCCAGCGGCGGCTCCGCCGGCGTGTCCTCCATCGCGGCGAACAGCTTGGGAATGTCGGCCGGGTCGTTCTGGCCGTCCCCGTCCATGGTGACGACCCAGTCATATCGGGCGATCTTCGCCCCGTTGCGGATCGCCGCCGACTGCCCGGCATTCTGCCGGTGCCGCAGCAGGCGAACCCGCCGGTCCTCCGCACGGACGGCCAGAACTTCGTCGGCGGTCTTGTCGGTGCTGGCATCGTCAACGAAGATCACTTCAAACTCGGCCTTCGCCGGTAGCACTGCAAGAATCTCACGCGCCAGCGGACCGACATTGTCAGCCTCGTTGAATGCAGGAATGACGATGGAGAAAGCGGGCAGCACGCCAATGCCTCTGGCCAGAAACACGATGCGCGTAGACCAGCCCCGCAGCGCGGTCAACCGTGGCACGGCGCCCTTGCCGCGGCGGCGGGTCCGATTGGTTGCTTGAGCATGAGCCCTTATGTCTCTTCGTAATCGTCCGGGCCATGAATGGGAGCCCCTGTGAAGTCCCCTCTGAAGAAGATCTTTAAAAGATCGCCCCGTGTCCCTCTTGTCCGGCTTAGCGGGATGATCTCCGCCGAAAGTTCCGCGCTCCGCCGGGGAATGAATTTGGAAAATGTCGCCCCCCTCTTGAAGGAGGCGTTCGAAATGCCGCGGGCTCAGGCCGTGGCGCTCCTCATCAACTCGCCCGGCGGATCGCCGGTGCAATCGGCGCTCATTGCCCAGCGGGTCCGCGAGTTGGCGACGGAGAAAGAATTGCCGGTGCTAGCCTTCGTCGAAGATGTTGCGGCTTCCGGCGGCTATTGGCTTGCGAGCGCGGCTGACGAGATTTTCGCCGATTCCGCCTCGATCATTGGATCCATCGGCGTCATTGCGGGAGGCTTCGGCTTTTCTGAGGCTATCGCCAAGCTGGGTATCGAACGCCGGGTGTATACCGCAGGCGAGAATAAAGGCATGCTGGACCCGTTCCGGCCGGAAAATCCGGACGAGGTCGCCCGGCTGAACAACATTCTGGAGGATCTGCATGCCATCTTCCGCACCCAGGTGGAGAACCGCCGGGAAGGCAAGCTGGCCAAGGAGGATCCCGAGATTTTCTCCGGGGCATTCTGGACGGCGGGCGGCGCGCTGGACCGGGGCCTGATCGACGGTATCGGTCATTACCGCACTGTCTTGCGCGAACGCTACGGCGAAGAGATCAAGATCGAGACGGTGAAAGCAAAAGTACCGCTGCTGCGTCGGTTGAGTGGCGGCGGATTCGGAGCCGATGATCTTGTCGATAGCCTTGCCGCACGGATAGACGAGCGGCTCCTGCGGCAGCAATTCGGAGGCTAGATCCATGTTCGGCTTTAGCTTTGGCAAGCTCCTCGTCCTCGCTGTCGTGTTGATCGGCGCCTGGCGGTTCTTCAAGTGGCTGGAAGCGCGCGGCGACCGCGCGCTTCGATCTCAAAATCGCAGCGCCGCCGAGCTGGATCAAAACGAGAATCCGAGCGAGGTTGAACTGGAAGAAGACCCCGAAACAGGCGTCTGGCGCCCGAAGAAACGGGATTGATCCTGTGCCGGAAGGCGAGCGTAAGCACGGATGACGGTAGGCCACGCCGTTGACGGACCCCCGCGCTGGAATATGCTTACCGGTAAGTTCATCGCACACGAAAGCCAGCAAGCCGGCTAAGGGATAGGAAACCCATGAAATTCAATTTCTCCGAAGAGCAGGAGGAATTCCGTAGCGTCGTACGCCGCTTCCTGGCGGACAAGTCGCCGACCACCGAAGTGCGGAAATTAATGGAAAGCGAGCGGGGCTACGATCCCGCCGTCTGGAAGGCGATGAGCCAAGATCTCGGCCTGACCGCCCTGCACATTCCGGAAGAATACGGCGGCGCCGGATTCGGCGTGACCGAGCTTTCCATCGCGTGCGAAGAGATGGGCCGGGCGCTGCTCTGCGCGCCATATTTCGCCTCCGCGGTCATGGCGGGAACAGCGGTGCTGCAGGCCGGCTCGGACGAGCAGAAAACGGCGATCCTGCCCGGCATCGCAAACGGGGAAACCATCGCCACCCTCGCCATTGCCGAGCCTGGCCGTGGTTGGGAAGGCAACAGTGTCACCATGTCCGCCACCGAATTCGGCGACATCTGGCGGCTGCACGGCACCAAGAGCTACGTGCTGGACGGAATGTCGGCGGATCTGGTGGTCGCCGCCGCCCGCACCCCCGACGGCCATTTGGGCTTGTTCGCCGTTCGGGACCTGACCGATGGCGTCAAGCGCACGCCTCTCAAATCCATGGACCCAACCCGCAAGCTCGCGAAAATAGAGTTCCACGAAACCCCGGCGATGCTGCTGGGCGAGTTGGGCTCCGGCGATGCGGCGTACGAAAAAACCTTCGATACCTGCCTCGTCTGCCTCGCCAATGAAATGGCGGGCGGCGCCGAACGCCTCCGCGAGGATGCCTTGGAGTATGTATCCATGCGCGTGCAGTTCGGCCGCACCATCGCCTCCTTCCAGGTGACGAAGCACAAGGCCGCCGACATGCTGCTGGACGTGGAACTCGCGAAATCTGCTGCCTACTCCGCAGCGACGGCCGTGGACGATGGCGATGCGGAAGCCCGGGCCTATGCCTCCATGGCCAAGGCGAACGCCTCGGATGCCTACATCCAGACCGCCGTTCAAGCCGTACAGATGCATGGCGGGATCGGCTTCACCTACGACAACGACACCCAACTGTGGTTCAAGCGGGCGAAGGCGAGCGAGGTGTTCCTCGGCGACGCCGCCTGGCACCGCGAACGCATGATGCAGCACTGGAGCGCCTGATATGACCGAGATGACCGAAGACCAGGTCCGCGCTGAAGTCCGCGCGTTTCTGGACGAGAACTGGGACGTCGACCGCTCCCTGCTGGAATGGCGCAATATCCTCGTCGATTCCGGGTGGGGCGCGCCCCACTACCCGCAGGAGTGGTATGGCAAGGGCCTGCCCGCCGCCATGTCGCTGGTTGCGGACGAGGTGTTCCGCGAATACGACGCCGTCGGCGCCGCGAAGATGGGAATCCGGACGCTGGCCGGGGCGACCATTCTGGCGCACGGGTCCGATCTGCATAAGCAGAAATTCCTGCGCGGCATCCTGACCGGCGAGGAAACCTGGTGCCAGCTGTTCAGCGAACCCGGCAGCGGGTCCGACCTGGCGGGGGCGGCAACGCGCGCCGACTGGAAAGACGGCAAGTGGGTGATCAACGGCCAGAAGGTATGGACCACCAGTGCACACCATGCCGATTTCGGCCTGCTGCTCGCCCGCACCGACTGGGACGCGGTGAAGCACAAGGGCCTGACCTATTTCATTTTGAACATGAAACAGCCCGGCGTGCAGGTGCATCAGCTGAAGCAGATGAACGGCCACGCCTCGTTCAACCAGGTCTTCATCACTGACGCAGTGATCGAAGACGAAATGCGGGTCAGCGAGTTGGGCGAAGGCTGGAAGGTCGCCACGACCACGCTGATGCACGAACGACGCGGCGCGGACGGCGCGCGCCGGTACGATCAAAAGATCCACAAACCGGGCCGTATCTACGAGGAATACAACGAAGAAATCGACCACTTGCTGGCGCCTTACGTCTGGTATCCCCAGCGAACCGGTCGCACCGATCTCCTCGTGGAACACGCGAAGACCGCCGGGCGCTTCGACGATCCGGCTGTGCGTCAGTCCATCGCGCGGGTGCTGACGCTGTCCAAGGCAGCCGAGTGGACCGCACGCCGCGCCCGCGCCGCGCAGGAAATGGGCAAGCCGCAGGGGCCGGAGGGCTCACTCGGCAAGCTGGCAGCCAGCATCGTTGCCCGCGCCGCAAACGAGGCGCACACGCAGATTGCCGGGCCGGACGCCATGCTCACGGGCGAGGATAGCCCGATGGACGGCACCATCGCGGAAATCCTTGTTTCCACGCCCGCGATCTCAATCGCCGGCGGCACGGATGAGATTCAGCGTAATATCATCTCCGAGCGCATCCTGCAGATGCCGAAGGAGCCGCGCAGCGATACGGACCGCCCGTTCCGGGAGGTGCCGCGCAACCAGGTCGGCTGACGCGGCATCTCCTTTGCAATCACCGTGGAGGCGCCCCTACGCCTCCACTTCCACAATGGCGTCAACTTCCACCGCGAAGCCGAGCGGCAGGCTTGGCACGCCAACCGCAAAGCGCGCATGTTGCCCCACCTCTCCAAACACTTCGACCATCAGGTCGCTCGCACCGTTGATCACGGCCGGGTGCTGGTCGAAATCCGGGGTGCACGCGACGAAGCCGCCGAGCTTCACGATCCGCTTTACCTTGTCCAACGAGCCCACGAGAGCGTTGACCTGGGCGAGCACCGCCAATGCGCAGAGGCGGGCGCCTTTCTGGCCCTCCTCCAGCGCAAGTCCGTCGCCGAGGCGGCCCTTGACCGTCTCGCCGCCAGCGGCGGAGACTTGACCGGAAACGAACACTAGATTGCCGGTCTTCACGGCGGGCACATAGTTCGCCACCGGTTTCGGTGCATCCGGCAGTGTGATGCCGAGGTCTTTCAAACGAGCTTCGACGGACATGAAACGAGCTTCCTCTTGCGCAAGGGACCAAACTTGCAACCTTTATAGCGAATGACCCGCCGGCATCGACCCTCTTTCCTTCCCGGAGATCCTTTGTCCAAGAAGCAACGCCTCGACCAGCTTCTGGTAGACCGTGGCCTCGCCGAAAGCCGGACCCGGGCACAGGCGCTGATTCTGGCGGGGAACGTCTTCTCCGGCGAACGGCGGCTGGACAAGCCGGGCACGCCGCTCCCTCCGGGGACGGCGCTGGAGGTGCGGGGCCGCGATCATCCCTGGGTCAGCCGGGGCGGATTGAAGTTGGCGCATGCGCTGCAAGCATTCGGCCTCTCGCTAGAGGGGGCTGTATGTGTGGACATCGGCGCCTCCACCGGCGGCTTCACCCATGTGTTGCTGGAGCACGGCGCGGCGCGCGTTTACGCCGTGGATGTGGGGCATGGCCAGCTTGCCTGGACCTTGCGCCAA
Source organism: uncultured Rhodospirillales bacterium (assembly GCA_964474065.1). Classification (GTDB taxonomy): domain Bacteria; phylum Pseudomonadota; class Alphaproteobacteria; order Bin95; family Bin95; genus JACKII01. The sequence goes on from CAYYSC010000019.1 coordinate 16,619, forward strand.
GACCCGAGGGTGGTTGTTCTCGAACGCACCAACGCCCGCCACCTGACAACCGAGCATATCCCGGAGCCGGTGGACTGGGTGGTATGTGACGCGAGCTTTATCGGCCTTTCGACCGTGCTCCCCGCTGCCCTTGCCCTGACGCGCCCGGGTGCTCGGTTGGTGGCCCTGATCAAGCCCCAATTCGAGGCGGGACGCGAGCATGTCGGCAAGGGCGGCGTCGTCCGAGACCCGGCAGTGCACGAAGCCGTCTGCGGCCGGGTGAAAGCCTGGGTCGAGACGCTCGGCTGGGA
>CAYYSC010000020.1:0-16445 GCA_964474065.1 uncultured Rhodospirillales bacterium
CTGGAGGCGCTACCATCCTTGGCACTCCTCGGCGGCGGGCTGCCGACGGTCTTTATGGCAACGCAGTTGTCACAGTGTCGCACCGGGGCAAGATTGGTGAGATCTATGACAAGCACCAGTTGGTCCCTTTCGGCGAGTATATACCCTTCGAGAACTGGCTTCCGTTGGAACGTCTGGCAGCCGGCAGGGGCAGCTTCGCGCCGGGTGCGGGGCGGCGCGGCGTGGCCGTTCCCGGCGCCCCGCCTTTCAGCCCACTGGTTTGTTATGAGGCGATTTTTCCGCGAAAGGTGGCCGCGTCGGACAATCGTCCCGGCTGGCTCTTGAATGTCACAAACGATGCTTGGTTTGGGAAGAGCGATGGGCCTTTCCAGCATCTATCGATCGCCCGGCTGCGCAGCATCGAAGAAGGCCTGCCCATGGTCCGTGTGGCTAATACAGGGGTATCAGCGGCGATCGATCCGTATGGGCGGATAATCGACCGGCTCGGGTTGGGCGAGACGGGCGTGCTTGATATCCAATTACCTCGTCCTGTTGCGTCGCCCCTTTACGCAAATGCAGGTGATGGGTCGTTTGTGTTGATATTGCTGTTCTTCTTCTCTAGCTATGCCTTCCAGGCGCGCAGGAAACGCTAGGTCTGGTACTGTCTATCGGAAAGTTTTGTGAACCTCCGCAAAAATTTGTTCCGATACGGAAAGGACCCAAGTACCCTATGCGGTAGACTAACAATCAACAGGGACCGTTTTAGCATCTGGTCAAACCCTCAATCGCACGGTAAACTCGCGTTACGATTGTCTGGTTGGGGCCTTGATGCAAAAAGGCCGATGGCCAAAAAATCGAACATAAAAAGGTCGGACAGGTATGAATGCAGCATTAAGCAAGAGCAGCGGGCGGCCGGAGCTGGTCGACGGCTTCGAACTGGCAAGCCAATTGGCGATGCGCAGCGTTACCATCAACGGGCGGCGTACAACCATGCGGTTAGAGCCGAGCATGTGGAACGCATTGCAACGGATCGCCGCGGATAACGGCGTAACCGTTAATCAACTGTGCTCCCAGATTGACTCCTCGCGTGGCGACCTTTCGATGACGGCTGCGGTGCGGTCTTACATCGTATCGTATCTGCAGCGGGCGCCGTCATTCGGGGAGAAGCGCATCGGCAGCGAAGTCGACGACGACCCGTTGCAGCGCTTGGACCCCGCTTATGCCAAGGGCGAACTGTTGCGGGTCCGCATCGAGCGGGGCGAGGAAGCGGTAACCAAGATTGCGATCAATCTGTCGGTGCTGGATCGCGACGAGACCGCGGTGCTGTCCGAACTGTATCGCGAATGGCGCCGCCGCAAGGAGCAGTTGAACCGCTTGCCGCGGATCACTGAGTTGAGTGCGCGCCTCCTGCGGCAAGCGGGTCGCGAATCTTTGATGAATGTCGTTGATCTGGCAGCGGGCGGCGGCATCGCCCAGCCGCATCAGGATCCGGTTATGGTCTGGAGCGGATCCGGCGCTGGCCACCGCCCTCACCCTCTGATGCGGGCTACATTCCAGCAGGACATGCTGGCTGTGGAGACCCAGGCGGATGCCATGTACCAGGTCGTCGACGTGCGCGTTGCCGCGGACCGGAATACTTACAAACGTCTGATGCTGCCGGTTTCGGATGACGGGGTCGATGTCACCCGCGTGTTGATCGCTGCTGTCCCGCTGCCGAGCGAATCGGTTGTTGCGGCGGAATAGTAGTTCCGTACCGTAAGACAGGAGCTGCGGACCAACGGGGGTCTGGTGAGACCCAGTCGGTTGACTGGGTCGTATCCGGCGTCTAAATTCCGCGCTTCGATTCAGTCACTGACCAACAAAGGAACAGCCCCGCCATGGCACGGCGCTGCGAAATCACTGGCAAGGGCGTGCTGACGGGCAATAATGTCAGCCACGCGATGAATAAGACCCGTCGCCGGTTCATCCCGAACATACAAAACACCAGCGTCATGAGTGACGTCTTGGGTGAGTTTGTTCGCCTGAAGATATCGATGCAGGGGCTTCGGACGATTGAGCACAATGGTGGGCTGGACGCGTTCCTGTTGGGCACACCCGACCGCAAACTGCCGCTGGAAGCTCGCCGAATTAAGCGCCGTATCGAAAAAGCTCAGGGGAAGAAGGCGGGGAGCGCTGCAGGGGTTCACGCTTAGGTATTTCCATTCGTTCCTGCCGACAATGATTCAGGGCGCCGGTAATCACACCGGCGCCCTATTTTTTTCTGGGCGTTGCTATCGGCCGCTGCCGCGTGCCGTCTCCACCATCGGCGCTGGGGCCTGCAGATAGAAGAGTACGCCGATGATCTGACAGAGCCCGAGCGCAAGGAAGGTCAGGCGGTAGCCTTCGATGGGATCCGCGCCGAATGTCTGGGTGAACACGTCGTAGGCAAGCCCTGCCGCCCCCTGGAATACGAAGATGCCACCGACCATGAAAATATTGGTGGTGGTGATCACCCGTCCGGAGAATTCCGGCCCGAACAGGCTCTGTGCATGGGCGAGGACGAGGGGCTGGATCTGGGAGACGGCGGCAAAAGCTACCAGTAGCCCCAGCGTCATCCAGAAATTGAGTCCGCCCACTGCTGCGAGCACACACATCAACGTAACCTGAATCGACACGCCGCTCACGATTACCAGCTTGCGGCGGCCGAGCAGGCGGTCGATCGGTCCATAGATTGCCCCGCCGAGATTGAGGGCGATCAGCAGTGCGAACACGGCGTTGCCAAGCGCAGCCGTATCGAGCGCGAACCGCTCCCGCAGATAGACGCCTGAGAGGAGACCGATCACGGAGTAGGCGGGGCCGAGCGAGGTGAGGCCGTAAGCGGCGATCCAGAGGAATCGCCGCTGGCGCAGGATCGTCAACGTTCCGGCGAAACTCTGGCGTAGCGTCTCCGGCTCCCGCGTGTGCCGGTTGGAGCGCGGACCCTCCCGCACCGTAAACGCCACCAGGGTAACGACTAGCACCGTTGCCACCGCGAGCCCTGTGAATACCGGCCCGCGGCCGAACTCATCGAGCGAGACCGCTAGCGGTGTCGACGAGAGCAGCACCGCGGCGGTCCCCGGCACCGCGAGAATCAGCGTGGCCGCCACGGTAAAATTCTCGCGCCGCACCCAGCCGAGCAAGAAGACGTAGAGGCCGCTGACCACGCAGGAGAACCCGGCCCCGATCAGGATCCGGCCAACGGTCAGGCTGGCGACACTGTCCGTCCAGGCGAAAAGCAGCATGCCGCCGACGGCTACGGGCATGAGCAGCGTCACCGCCCGGACGGAGCCGAACCGGTCGAGCAGCACACCGGAGAGAGGCTGCGCGGCGGCGGAAGCGAAGAACATTGCGCCGATGACCAAGCCCAAGTCGGAGGCGCTCAGGCGAAGTTCTTCAGAGAGATACGGCGCAATGACCGCGCCGCCCATCCGGTGCATTTGCGCCATGACGAACAGCAAAGAATAGACCGCGGCCATGACGACAACGAGACGGAGATAGCCGCTCGGTTCTTGGGAGGAGCCGCGTTCGGCGGGAGAAGACATTGAGGGATTCGCCTGCTGGCGGAAAACGGGACGCCCAATCAATAGCACCATTGCCGAATTCTGACACGTCTCCCCAGCAGGGTGCGAGCGGCGCCTAGCCTTCTTCGACTTCGGCGGGAGTCGCGATTTCCGCCGAAAGCTCCTGGTCGACCTCGTCCATCGGCTGGTGGGTAAAGCCACGCAGGCTGCCCGCTTCGCGCGCATCGCGGGCGATTTCGACGTCGCTCAGGACAAAACAACTGATGAGTTCGGCCAGGGAGCGCAACGCATGCATGTGAATCCGTTCATAGCCGTGACTCGCGTCCACGCCGAACGTGGCAAGTGCCGTGCGCACGTCGGCCCCCGCCTCGATTGCGGAGGCGCTGTCCGACCGGTAATAGCGGAACACGTCACGTTGATGGCGGATGTCGTGTTCCTCACACAGGCGGATCAGCTTGCGCGTCAGGTGGTAGTCAAACGGCCCGGTCTGATCGGCCATGGCGATGGTCACACCGAACTCGTCCGAATTCTGACCGGGCGCGGTGGTTCCATTATCGACAGTGAGCATCGAGACAATGTCGGGCAACAGGACGGAAGTCGCGCCCTGCCCCACTTCTTCGGCAATCGTGAACAGCCAATAGGAATCAACCGGCAATTCAAAGCCGGCTTGCTTGATCCCTTTGAGCGCAGCCAGCATGGTCGCCACGCCGGCCTTGTTGTCGAGGTGGCGGGAGATGATAAACCCGTTGTCCAGGAATTCCGGCTGGGGGTCGATGGCGACGATATCGCCGATATTGATGTGCAGCCGCGCGAGATCACCGTGAGAACGCGCAAGCGCGTCCACGCGCATCTCGACATAGTCCCAGCCAACCGGCAACTGGTCGACTTCCTCGTTGAAGGTGTGGCCCGAGGCTTTCAACGGCAGGATCGTGCCCCGGTAGGCGCCCTTGTCCGTGTAGACCACAGCGCGGGCGCCTTCGGCAAAGCGCGCCGACCAGTGGCCGATGGGAACCAATTCCAGACGCCCGTTCGTCTTTAGGCTCTTTACCATCGCGCCGAGGGTATCGAGGTGGGACACAACACCTCTGGCCGAGGCGCTCATTTTTCCACCGATTCGGGCTCGGACTGCACCGCGGCGGGTGAGATCGTAATCGACGCCCAGTCTTTTCAGTTCCTTGCAGACATACCGGGCGATTTCGTCGGTAAACCCGGTCGGGCTCGAAATCGCCAGCAGCTGTTGGAGCTGTCGTTGAAGATAGGCGATATCGATCTCGCAAAGCATTAAGGAGTGCCTTTCTGCCGCGCGGCCCGCGCAGCCTGGGGGATCGACAGAGGGAACAAAAGATCCACGAAGCGTTCAGCCGTCGGCTGCGGTTCATGATTGGCCAAGCCGGGGCGCTCGTTGGCTTCGATAAAAACGTATTCCGGGCTCCAGGGGTTCTTCACCATCAGGTCGATACCGGTGACGGGGATTTCGATGGCGCGCGCCGCGGCGATCGCGGCGGCGGCCAGCGTCGGATGGATTTCCTCCGTAACGTCGTGGATCGTTCCGCCCGTATGCAAGTTTGCCGTCTTACGCACGGCGACTTCTTCGCCCTCCGGCAGAACCGATTCGAGCGTGTATCCGCCTTCGGCAAGGCAGCGCTCGGTCTCATCGTCAATGGGGATTTGAGACTCGCCAGCGGTAGCGGCCGCCCGCCGACGGCTTTGCTTTTCAATCAGGCCGCCGATGGTCGAGCGCCCGTCGCCGATGACCCGCGCCGGTCGGCGTATGGCAGCAGCGACCAACTTGTAGTCGATCACGATGAGGCGCAGGTCCTGGCCACGGAATTCCTCCTCCACGATGACTTGGTTGGAGATGGACCGGGCGCGCTCAACGGCGGCCTCGACCTCTTCCGGCGTGGTGAGACCCACGGCAACGCCGCGGCCCTGCTCTCCGCGGGCGGGTTTGACGACAACCGAGCCGTGCTTGGCGACGAAGGCGGCGCGTGCCTCGGGATTATCGGCGGTGAGTTGCGCGGCGACTTTTACACCCGCGGCGTCGACAGTCCGCCGGGTTACCGCCTTGTCATCGCACATAGACATGGCGACGGCAGTGGTGAATTCGCTCAAGGCTTCGCGGCAGCGGACCGACCGGCCGCCGAAGGTGAGCCGGAAAAAGCCGCCTTCGGCATCCAGCACCTCCACGTGAATACCGCGGCGGCGTGCTTCGTCCACGATGATCTGGGCATAGGGATTGAGGTTCAACTCGGTGGCGGGCCCCGCGTAAAGGGGCTCGTTGATCGGATTCTTCCGTTTGACCGCGAACACCGGCACCCGGCGGAAGCCCAGCTTCTCGTAGAGCGCGATGGCCTGCTCGTTATCGTGCATGACCGACAGATCCATATAGGCCGCCTGCCGGGTCATGAAGTATTCCGCAAGTTGGCGAACCAGCGCTTCGCCAATGCCGCTGTGCGGCGCCTGGGGCGCAACGGCGAGACACCAGAGCGACGAGCCGCGTTCGGGGTCGTCGAAAGCGCGCACGTGGTCTACCCCCATCACCGAGCCCAGGATTTCGCCCGTTTCGCTGTCTTCCGCCACGAACACGATCAGCGTACGGGCGTCCCGTTTGGACCAGAAGAAATCCGGCGAGACGGGCACCATATCCCGCGCGGCGTAGATGGTGTTGACGGCTTCCGCGTCCTCGCGCGTCGAGAGGCGGCGAATGAAAAAGCCGCGTGGTTTGTTGCGCCGCGACATCCGGTAAGTAGAAAGGTCCAGCCGATATGTGTGAGACGGATCGAGGAATAGTTCCTGTGGTGCCGTGGCAATCACGACATGCGGGTCGCGCACGTAAAAGGCGATGTCCCGTCGGTCCGGGCTTTCCGCACGCAACACCTCGGCCAATTCTTCGGACGTTTCGAACGTGTGAGCGAAGATGAGCCGGCCCCAGCCGCAGTCAAGGGCCGCTCGTGATTTCGGCCCCTCAGTTGCGGGAATTGGCGGCTGCATGCCCTGTTCGCGCATCTTCAGGAGACGGTGATCGCCCCCGCTGCGCCGCCGCTGTTGGTCTTGGTCTGCCATCTCAGATCTCCTGCGCTTGCAGCCACATCTCCAGCAAAGCGACCTGCCAGAGTTCCGACCCGCGCAGCGGTGTGATGTGTTCCGTTGGCGCAGCAAAGAGGCTGTCCAAATAGGATTCCTGGAATAGCCCGCGTTCCCGTGCGGCCCGGCCGGTCAGCGCATCGCGCACCATCTCGAGATAGGGGCCCTGAATGTATTTCAGAGCAGGCACGGGGAAATAACCCTTAGGCCGGTCGATCACTTCACCGGGAACCACCAGCCGGGCGGCTTCTTTCAGCACGCCCTTGCCGCCATGAGCAAGCTTGTGCTCTGCCGGGATGCGCCCGGCGAGTTCCACAAGCTCATGATCCAGGAAGGGGACGCGAGCCTCCAGCCCCCAGGCCATGGTCATGTTGTCCACCCGTTTGACGGGGTCGTCCACCAGCATGACGTTCGTATCGAGACGCAGTGCCTTGTCTACCGGATCGTTCGCGCCGGGGCGGGCGAAATGCTCCTCCACGAAAGCAAGACTTTCATCCCGGTCGGCGAGGTAGGCCGGGTTCAGGTGCTGCGCAAGCTTCTCGTGACTGCGGTCGAAAAAGGCGTTGGCATAGTCCGTCACGGCGTTGTTGGAGTTGGCCAGCGGCGGATACCAGTGATAGCCGCCGAACACCTCGTCGGCGCCCTGGCCGGATTGCACCACCTTGATCGTCTTGGCCACCTCCCGGCTCAGGAGGAAGAAGCCGATATTGTCGTAGGAAACCATCGGTTCCGACATCGCCTTGATGGCGAGTGGCAGGTTCTCCCGCATTTCCTCCGACGGGATCATGATCTTGTGGTGGTTGGTGCCATAGTGCTTCGCGATTAGGTCGGAATACTGGAATTCGTCGCCACTTTCGCCGTGCGCCGCCTCGAAGCCAATGGAGTAGGTGGCGAGACCTTTCTGCCCTTCCTCCGCCAGCAGACCGACAATCACACTCGAATCGACGCCGCCCGACAGCAGCACGCCCACCGGCACGTCCGCCACCATGCGGCGTTTGACTGCGGTGCGGAGCGAGTCCAAGACCATGTCCCGCCAGTCCTCGAACGGCCGCTCGGCATCCTCGATGCCGCGCTCGAAGCTCGGCCGCCAGTAAACCGTGTCCGAATGGGAACCATCCGGCTCCACCATGCGGATGGTGGCAGGCGGCAGCTTGCGCACGCCTTTCAGGATGGTGCGCGGTGCGGGCACGACCGCGTGCCAAGTCATGTAGTGGTGCAGCGCGGTCCGGTCGATGCTGGTATCGACGCCGCCCCCCGCCAGCAAGGCCGGCAAGGCGGAGGCGAAACGCAACGTGTTATCCACTTCCGCGAAATACAGCGGTTTGATGCCGAAACGGTCGCGCACGAATGCGGTTCGGCCCGTCGTCCGGTCGTGCAGGGCAAAGGCGAACATGCCGTAGAGCCGTTCGACCGCCTCTGGACCCCATTCGGCCCAGGCCTTCAGAATCACTTCCGTATCGCCGGTGGAGGCGAAAGTGTGACCCAGGCTTTCCAGTTCTTTCCGCAGTTCGGGATAATTATAGATGCAGCCGTTGAAGGCGATGGTCAGGCCGAGCGCCGTGTCCACGAAGGGTTGCGCCGCCGCTTCGGACAAGTCGATGATCTTGAGCCGCCGATGACCGAAGCCCACCTGCCCACGCACGACAACGCCCCCGCCATCGGGCCCGCGCGGCGCCATCGCATCCGCCATCCGCTCGATCCGCCCGGCCGAGGCAAGGCCCCCGCCAAACACGATTTCTCCGCATACACCGCACATGGAGGCTGTCTAAGCTCCGAGGTTGTTAGTTTCTACGGAAACAATTATAACATTAACGATTAAAGTTCAACCGTGGAGCCTGATGGTGGCACAGGACGACCTTCGCCAGTTGGTACAATCCACCCGCCGGATTTCTCGTGCCCTGGATATAGAATCCAGGCGTATCGACCGGGAGATCGGCCTGACCCTTCCCCAGTTGATTGTCCTGCAATGCCTACAGGATCTGGGAGATGCGAACAGCCGCTCGATCTCCCGCGCGGCTGGCATGAGCCCGCCCTCCGTTGTCGGCATCCTCGACAAGCTGGAGGCCAAAGGCGTCATTCACCGCTACCGCTCCACCATCGACCGCCGCGCGGTGCACACGGCATTGACTGAAAAGGGGGCGGGTCTGCTTGCTGGCGCGCCGCAGCCCCTCGGCGAGAATTTTGCCCAGCGCTTTCGAGCGTTGCCCGCTGCCCGCCGCTGCGCCATTCTGGAGGCGCTGATGCAGGTCGCCGATCTGGCAGACGAGACGCTGGCAGCCGATCACGTTGAAAACGGCCACGGTGCGGACGAAATGATCGGTTAGCAGGGACACGCCATGCTGGCGGTTCCACGAATACGGGAGTTCCGCAATGACGATTCCGATCAAGGGCCTGCACCATGCCGCTTACCGCTGCCGTGATTCCGAGGAGACGCGGAAGTTCTATGAGGACTTTCTGGGCCTTCCGCTCGCGAATGCGCTGAAGATCCAGACCACCAAATCCGGGCGGGATACTGGCGTGCTTCACTCCTTCTTCGAGATGGCGGACGGGTCCTTTATCGCCTTCTTCGAGGCGCCGGACATGCCGTTCGAGTTCACCGATCAGCACGACTTCGACCTCCACATCGCTCTGGAAGTCACGCCGGAACACTTGAAGAGGATGTTCGAGAAAGGTAAGGCCGAGGGCGTTGAGACGCGCGGCGTCTCGGATCATGGCTTCATCGACTCTATCTATTTCCGGGACCCGAACGGCTATGTGGTAGAGCTCTCCGCGGTGACCGATCACGGCGAGCCCGACTACCAAGCGGCGCACCGGACCCTCGAAGAGTGGCAGGCCGACAAAGGAGCGTGAGCCATGCGGGGCAGGGCGCCTTACTTTCCGATTGAGGACGGCCCATGGCGAATGGCCATGGGTCTGCGCCCGCTCGATCCCGCCGATTGGCTGCAGCCGGACGCTGAACTGGAGCAGGACCTCGTTGAGAAAGACAGATTGATAGCCGAACGGCTGGAGGAGGTCTTCGCGGTCACGCCTGGCAGCGAAACTGCCTGCCGCGAACTTTTGGCCAAGGTTCTCGACTATCTGCCGGCGGCCTATCCGGAAACCTATCGACTGAAAAAGGATGCTGTTCGGATCGGCCTGGAACGCACGGTAGCGCTCGGCTGCGGCGAGCCGGCCCTCCTGACCGCCGGCCGGTTGGCGCAGGAAGATTTTTGTATCCTGCAGGAGGATGCCGAAGGCCGGTACCTTCTGACCGCGGCAACGCTTTGTTTTCCCACCCGCTGGCGCCTTGCGGACAAGCTGGGAAAACCGCTGGCGGCGATCCATGGGCCGGTGCCGGTCTACGCGGACAAGCTGGCGCGGCCGGTCGACCGGTTCTTCCAGCACCTGAAGGCGGATAAGCCCGTCTGGCGGATCAACTGGTCTCTGCTTGATGATCCCGCCCTGTTCCAGCCGACCGGACACGGGCGCACGCTGGCGGACTTATCGATCACGCCGGAGAATATTGGCGAGAAAGTCACCTTCCGCTCCGAGCGGCAGACTCTGGTGCGGCTGCCGGCGACAGGCGCGGTGGTGTTCGGCATCCGCAATTATCGGGCGCCGCTGGCGCAGGTGGCAGCCGATCCGGTGCGGGCGCGGCGGATGCTGCAGGCCATTGAGACCATGCCGCCGGAAGTGCTGAAGTACAAATCCTTCAGCGTGTTCCGGGCGCCGCTGGAAACCTATCTCGCTGCCGCTGCCGGCGTGTGACCGGCCGCGGGCTCAGCTTTTGGGCGGGTCGATCACGATGATACCGGCGAGCACCAGCTCCACGAACAGCACCAGCAACACGCATCCGGCCAGATAGACCACGAAGCTGCGTTGCTGTTCGCCGTCGATCACAACCTTCCGCAAGTATTGCGAGAAGATATCCACGACAGACACGACGACAATGATCATCAGCAGGATAGCGCCGACCGCACCGAAGTCAAAGCTGCGCATGGTGTCGTAAACGGCCACGCCGATACCACCGGCGCCGACAAAACCCAGGACCGTTGCGCTACGAACGTTCGACTCGAACCGGTAGAGCGAGATCGAAATCCAAAGCGGCAGCACCTGCGGGATGACGCCAAAGACGATTTCCTGGAGGCCGGAAGCACCGGTGGCGCGGATGCCCTCTACCGGGCGTGGATCGATGGCTTCCACGGCTTCGGAATAGAGCTTGGCCAGCACGCCCGCCGTGTGCACCCCCAGCGCCAGCACGCCCGCCAGCGGGCCGAGCCCGACGGCGGAAACAAAGATCAGCGCGAACACAAGCTCGTTGATTGAGCGCGCCGCATCCATCAGCCGGCGGATCGGGAAGCGCAGCCAGGAAGGGGTCAGGTTGGCAGACGAAAGCAGGCCGAACGGTACGCCAAGAGCGATGGAGAGCACGGTACCCCAGACTGCCATCTGCAGGGTTTCGAGCAACAGCTCTGTATAATCCCGCCAATACCGGAAATTGGGATTGCTGAACTCGCCCATCACCTCCGCCATGTTGGCGGCGCCGGCCCACAACTCAGGAAAACGGTGCATCTCCGCAGGCAGGAAGCTCCAGACGAGCAGCGCGCCGAGGCCGCCCCAGACAATCAGGCCATAGAAGCGGCGGGTGAGATCGGGCGGCGGCAAGGTTACGGCTTCGGCCGATAGGGGCGAGAGTCCGTTCATCGCTAGGAGTATCCTGAAGTCGGTTCAGCACATGAAAAAGGCAGCGCCGACGAGAAATCGGCGCTGCCAGGAACCACGCGTCAGCCGGAAACGAGTCCGGCCGCCGCTCTTACATATTCGGCATTGCCGCCGCGAGTTCGCGGACTTTGGCGATCTCCGCCTTGAGCTTGGCAATTTCTGCCGTCTTTTCGGCGGCCGTCATGGTGGTGTCGCCCTGAATTTTCAGGATTTCCTTGTTCGCCTCCATTTCACGGAAGGGCAGCAATTGCAGGTTCGACGACGGCGTGAACGGACCGAAGCCGCCATGAGCCAGAACCTCCCGGTCCTTTTTCACCTGCTCCGGGGAGCCCAGGCGGCCGATCGCCATGACCGCGAAGTAAAGCTTCGCCTTTGTGTCCTCGTCCAGATCCGAGCGCCACAACAGCGGGTCGGACGCGATCAGCGGTGAGCGCCAAATTTCCTTGACCTTGGCGAAGGCTGCCGGGTTGTTCTTTTTCAGGCGATGGTGCAAGGCGACATTGTTGGCGGTAGCCACATTCACCTGGCTGTTGGCGACGGCGAGCAGGTTGGCCTCATGGCTCGCGTTGCGCACCGTGCTGAAGCAGTCGCGCGGCGCAACGTCGTTGGCAGCGAAGATAAAGGTGGTCGGGACCAGGAAGCCGCTGGTCGACTGCGGATCGCCAATGCCAAAGTCGAGGCTCTGGTCCTTGCAGGTCGCCAGCACGTCTTCCAGCGAGTTGATGGCGTCGTTGTCGGACTGGGTTACCAGGATTGCGTGGTAGCCGGCGGAGCCGTCGGCCTCACTCTCCTGCGCGAACACTTCGGCGTTGGCGCGATCCACGGCGGTCATGCCGGACTTGTTGCCGGCCAGCACCACGTCCACCTTGCCGAAACGCATTCCCTCGATCACGCCGGTGTAGTCGCTCGCGAAGAACGGCTTGATCTCGTAGCCGGTCCGCTCCGACAGCGCCGCCAGAAGCGGGCCCCAGCGCTTCATCAGGTTATCCTGGCTTTCGACCGCCAGCAGGCCCCAGTTGATCACCTTGGTTTCAGCCAGAGCGGGAAACGCCATGGCGGCCGACAAGGCCAGCGCGGCAACACCTTTCAGTAAAGATTTTATCATCGGGGGACTCCTCATGCAGGGAAACGAAATATTCAGTTGCGGGCGACGCTGGTGCTTCCGTTGAACGCAACGGCGGCGGGCCCCTGAAACGCCGGTGCCGGCGGAGGGCCGCCCGTGTCGGGCAGCACGAGTTCCTCGCTGGCTTCGCCGTAGATCTCGCGCAGGAATTCCAGGGTTAGCTTGGCGCTCGGTCCGTCATAGACGATGCCGCCGTCGCGCATGGCGATGGTGCGGGCGCAGTAGCGGCGGGCGTATTCGACCTGATGCAGGGAAACCATAACGGTCATGCCATCCACCCTGTTCAGTTCGCTCAGCGTTTCCATCACACGTTTGGCGGACGCTGGATCGAGCGAGGCGATGGGCTCGTCGGCCAAGATTACTTCCGCCTGTTGAACCATCGCGCGGGCAATCGCTGCGCGCTGCTGCTGGCCGCCGGACAGGGTCGCTGCCCGCTGGCTGGCGGCATCGGCGATGCCAACACGCGCCAAGGCGCCCATCGCCGCCAGTTTCTCCGCTTGGGTAAACCACATGCACGTCCCCCTCCAGCGGGGCACGTGTCCGAGATGACCGACAAGGACGTTCGTGAGCAGGGTCAGACGCGGGACCAGATTGAACTGCTGGAAGATCACGCCGATCCGCCTGCGCAGCGAAACGATGTCGCCGGCGATCCGGCCGCCATTCTGGACCGTCTGGCCCAAGGCGGCGATGCGGCCGCCGCCGGCGCCGCGGTCGGCGTTGAGCAGGCCGGCAATGTGACGAATGAGAGTCGATTTGCCGGAACCGGAGGCGCCAATCAGCGCCACCATCTCGCCGGCTTCTATCTCAAGCGATACATCGTTCAATGCTTGGCGGTTGCCGAACGTTTTGGTGACGCCTTCGACGGCGATGGATGGATGGCTCAAACTTCGCATGGTGAGCCGATTAGCAGCCTGCCGCGCAGGAAAAATGACAGAATATTGAAGCTTTTATGACGGTGCCTAAGCACCTGTTGCGGGTGGCGGGAAGCGTTGTGGGGTGACTTCGAACGTCGTCGGGTTCTATTGTCTGAATATTCTGTTGCTACTGGAGGAAGCGATGCCCGCAATTTCCATCACCGCCGAACCCGAGGCCGTGGGCCTCTGCTCGAAACGGCTCGCCCGGATCGACGGATGGCAGCAGGGCTGGGTCGATTCCGGCAAGATACCCTGCGCGCTCAGCGTCGTCATGCGCAAAGGTCAGGTGGTTTATGCCGGTGTTACCGGACAGGCGGATTTGGAGCGCGGAAATGCGGCGGGCCTTGACACGATCTTCCGCATCTATTCCATGACCAAGCCGCTGACCTCGGTCGCGATCATGATGCTGTACGAGGAGGGTCACTTCCAGCTTGACGACCCGATCAGCCGGTTCGCGCCGGAATTCGCCAACATGCGGGTGATGACCGGCGGCAGCCGCGGCAGCATCGAGACCGAGCCGGCGATGCGGGGCGTCAGCTTCCGGGATCTGCTGACCCACACCTCCGGTTTCACCTACGCTTTTATGGAGGCGAATCCGGTCGATGCGCTGTACCGGAAGCTGGGCGTCGACTTCAACTGGGGCAACGGCGCTTCCTTGGAGGAAGTGGCGGGCAAGCTCGCCGAATGCCCGCTGATAGCCCAGCCTGGGACGGAGTGGAATTACTCCGTCTCCACGGATGTTCTTGGCTATCTGGTGCAGCGGATCAGCGGCATGCCGTTCGCCGCTTATCTGCGGGAAAAGGTGATCGCGCCCCTCGGCATGGTCGATACCGACTTCTACGTGCCCGCGGCAAAGCTCGACCGGTTCGCCTCCAACTATGGCGCGACGCCGGAGGGCGGGCTCAACCTGCTGGATGACCCGCAGGACAGCCCGCGGTACAACGCCATGCCGTCGGTCGCGAGCGGCGGCGGCGGTCTTTGCTCCACCGCCTATGACTACATGCGTTTTTGCCGGTTCATGCTGAACAAGGGTGAACTCGACGGCGTGCGACTGCTCGGGCGCAAGACCGTCGAACTGATGACCAGCAACCACCTCGACGGCGACATGGCGGCCATGGGCCAGCCGACGTGGAGCGAAAGCCCGGCCACGGGCATCGGCTTCGGCTTGGGCTTTGCCGTCATGCTGGACCCTGCGCGGGCGCAGATCGTCGGCACCCCGGGCGAGTATCACTGGGGCGGTGCGGCCAGCACCGCGTTCTGGTGCGATCCTGTGGAGGACATGGCCGTGGTCTTTCTGACCCAGGTGATGCCGTCCAGCCGCTATCCGGTCCGGCGTCAACTGCGCGTGCTGACCTACCAGGCGGTCCTCGATTAGGCAGCGGCCTTAGAGCCGGGCACGGGTGCTCCAACTCTCTCGGTTGTTGAGTGTATCCTTGTCGAACCCGGCAAGGGCTTTGTATTTGTTCGCCGTCTTCGCCAATTCTTCGGTGGAGACAATGTCGGAAAGCGTGTCGAATCCGTCCGGCGCGCGCTCGTGCACGATCTCCATCGCTTGCTCCGGGCCGTTCTGGCGGTTGGCCAGCACGATCCCGGCAGTCGCCGGACGCCGCTCGCCATCGTAAGCCTGGAGCGCCGCTTCCGCGTCCGGCTCCTTGACAAGGTGCCAGGCAAGCCGGCGGGCATCCAGAATGGCTTGGCTCGCGCCGTTGGAGCCGATGGGGTACATCGGGTGCGCCGCGTCGCCGAGCAGGGTCACTCGCCCGAAACTCCAGGCATCGACGGGATCGCGGTCAACCATCGGGTACTCGTACACTGTTTTCGCCCCGCGGATGATTTCAGGCACTTTCAGCCAGCCGAAATCCCAGTCTTCGAACGCTGGCAGGAAATCGGAAACCGGTACCTGCCGGTTCCAATCCTCTCGCCGCCAGCTTTCGCGGTCGGTGAAGCGGATCTCGGCGATCCAGTTGATCAACGCCTTGCCTTCGTTGTCCGCAGCTTTGGAGATGGGATAGCAGACGAACTTCTGCGCCTGATGGCCGGCCATTACCATCGAGCGGCCGGAAAGGTAGGGCTCTGCCAGCGTGGTGGCGCGCCAAAGGACGTTGCCGTTCCAGACCGGCGGGCCTTCATCCGGGTAGAAGCGATACCGGACCGCTGAGTGGATACCGTCGGCACCGATCAGCAGGTCACCCTCGGCCTCCACCCGTGAGCCGTTGCCGCGCTCGAATGCAGTCGTGACGCGCCCGTCCGATTCGCAAAAATCGACGAGCCGATGATCGGGGAGCACGGAATCCGGCCCCAAGCGATGCCGCACCGCCTGCAGGAGCAGCATCTGCAGGTCGCCGCGGTGGATGGAGTATTGCGGCCAGTGATACCCTGCCGCCTTGCCGCGTGGCTCCTGCCAAATTTGCTGGCCGTGCCGGTTGGCGTAGATCAACTCGGCCGTGGGGATCGCCGTCATGGCCAGTTGATCCGCCAGGTCCAGCTCCGTCAACTCCCGCACGGCATGCGGCAAGACATTGATTCCCACACCGAGCGGCTTGATCTCCGGCGCAGCTTCGAACACCCGGCAGGGCAGGCCCGCCGCGTGCAGGCTTAGTGCGGTTGCCAGCCCACCGATACCGCCCCCGATGATCAGCGTTTCCATTTTGTTGCTCCGGCAGGTATCAAAAACGTTCAACTCTGATCATATCTGATGAGCGGGAGGTTTGCATGGCACGGCGTCGCGTGCTGGTGGCAGGGGCGACGGGCTTGGTCGGAAAGGCAGTGGCCGAGCATCTGCTCGACACGGGCGAGGCGGACGTAGTGGCCGTCTCGCGGCGGGACCCCAATTTGCCTGGCGCCCTGCACATCAGCGTAGACCTGACCGATCCGGCCGCCTGCGCCGAGAAACTGAGCGGCCTGGATGGCATTACCCAGATCGTTTTTGCCGCTCTTTACGAAAAGCCTGACCTTATCGCGGGCTGGCGCGATCCGGAGCAAATGGAGACCAATCGGGCCATGCTCCAGAACCTGTTGGATGCGCTGGAGCCGACAAGCCCGGACCTGGAGCACGTTTCGCTGCTGCAGGGCACCAAGGCCTATGGCGTTCACGTGGAGCCGATC
>CAYYSC010000021.1:0-7744 GCA_964474065.1 uncultured Rhodospirillales bacterium
TGAGGGGATAGGCTCCTACCGGCAGGCATTGCCGTCCGCGAATGCCTGAGCCGGCAGAAGCCCTGGCTGCGGTATTATTTCGTCATCCCCAGCACCTCGACCGAGTAGGCGTGGTGGATGCGCCGGCCGGTCGCCGGATCGCTGAGCCGCATGGCAAAACGGTTACCGCCGCGAATCCCGCCATGCACCGGAAGCGTGCCCAGAGGCATGGCCCAGCCGGCGGGCAACTCGTCCGCGCCGCAAGCGCCCATCACGATCTCCAATGGCGGCAGCATCGCCGTGCAATCGCCGTCCTGGTAGACGCCTCCATCCTGCCAGCTTTGCAGGGTCAGTGAATCCCAGCGGTCCGCCACATCCCGGAACCACCAAGCGGCCCGGGCGACTGGCTTGGGGCACATCTGCTTGGAAATCTGAATCGAATAGGCCTCCGCCTCCCGGTCCGTATGATCGCTCGCGAGCGTCACCAACATACCGCGCGGCGTCCCGACCAACATTGCCTCCACCTCTCCGGAGGAGCCGTTACCCAGCACCTGGATCGCATCGCCTTGCGTCAGAAGACCCGCACTGAGTGGATAATAGACTGGCGTTGTTTCCGGCGGCGCCACCCCCAACTCCTTCAGTTCCTCGATGTGCTCCTCCAGCTTGGCGCGATCGCGGCCGGTCCACCCGGCAATAACCAGACGGTCGATGGGAACGGGAAAGCGATCGAACGAACCGTCTGCACCGGAAATGGCAAAATTGAGGGTCGTAAACATGGGCTCGCTCCTCGCGCGGCTGTCGGTTTATAGTGCCGCCAACCATACACAAACACGAGCCGAGGACACGCCCCATGCCGACCTACACCACCGCACCCGAGCCCAAAATCCGCACGATCGCCACCGGTCTGCGGTTTCCCGAAGGCCCCATTGCCATGCCGGACGGCTCGGTCATCCTGGTGGAGATCGAGCGGCAGACCCTGACGCGCGTGAACCCGGACGGCTCCAACGAAGTGATAGCAGAGACCGGCGGCGGCCCGAACGGCGCGGCCATGGGCCCGGACGGCCGCTGCTACATCTGCAACAATGGCGGCTTCAAGTGGCACTATGCCGAGGATGGGGGACGCCGTTCCATTGCTCAGGCCGACGATTACCGGGGCGGCTCGATCCAGGCCGTGGACCTGGAGACGGGCGCGGTGGAAACGCTTTACACCCATTGCGGCGAGGTCCAATTGCGCGGCCCGAATGACATCGTCTTCGATAACCAGGGCGGCATGTATTTCACCGACCTGGGCAAGACACGGGAGCGGGACTGGGACCGTACCGGCATCTACTATGCCAAGGCAGACGGCAGCTATATCACGGAAATTGCGTTCCCGCTGATCACCCCGAACGGCATCGGCCTCTCGCCGGACGAAAGGATCGTCTACGTCGCGGAGACCTGGACCGGCCGGCTCTGGGCCTTCGACCTGGAAGCGCCCGGCGCGGTGAAGAAACACCCCTGGCCCGTGCCCCACGGTGGCCGCCTCGTGGCGAATACCAGCGGCTTCCGCAATTTCGACAGCCTGGCTGTGGAGGCAGACGGCCGGGTGTGCATCGCCACCCTCTTCGATCCGGGTATCACCGTGATGACGCCCGACGGAAAGAGCGTCGAGCACGTACCGCTGCCGCAGGACCCCTATTGCACCAACATCTGCTTCGGCGGTCCCGAACTGAAAACCGCCTTCATCACACAATCGTATTACGGCACGCTCGTCGCCATCGACTGGCCGCGCTCCGGCCTGCCGCTCAATTTCCTGAACCAGTAAGGATGTCCTCCTGATGCCATTATCGCGCTACATTCCGGCCGCCTCCTTGGCCATCGCCCTCGTGGCCGCGCTGGCCATGCCGGCCAGTGCGCAGTGGAAGAGGTTGTCTATCAAAGGTCTCGAGCAAACCGACATTGACATGATGCGGGCAGCAGGCAGAGCGGTCGGTGAGGAGGAGGTGGGAGCGGAAACCTCCTGGAAGAACTCCGCAACACAGAACGACGGCCGGGCCAAACTGGTCGAACGGGACGAACAGGACGGAATGCCTTGCCGGATAATCGCCCATCGCGTCCATATCGGCCAAACAGATGAAACCGTCGATTTGAGCTTCCGGACTTGCCGCAAGGACGGAAAATGGCTGCTCGCACCAAAGGAGTGACGTCCGGATGTGGCCGCGGAACTCTCTGACCGAGCGGCTGGGGCTCGCCTGGCCGATCATCCAGGCGCCGATGGCTGGTGCGACTACCCCGGGCTTGGCCGCAGCCGTCAGCGAAGCGGGTGGGCTTGGCTCGCTCGGGCTCGGCACGTCGACGCCGGAGGCTGCTGCGGCCGAAATTCAGCGGTTCAGGCAGATGACACCAAAGCCGTTGAACGCCAACTTCTTCTGTCACGAAGAGCCGGGCGACGTTGCCGGCACCAGCGAGGGTATGCGTAGCCGCCTCCGGCCCCATTTCGACGAAGCCGGGCTGGGCAGCGTGCCGAAGCCAAGCGTCAGCTACACCAGCTTCACGCAAGGCCATGCCGATGCGCTGACGGCAGAAAGACCCGCTGTCATCAGTTTCCATTTCGGCCTGCCGCCGCAGGAATTGTTGGACCAGGTCCGCGCCACCGGGGCCTTGATCCTTTCCTCCGCCACGACAGTGGCCGAAGCGCGCTTTCTGGAAAACGCGGGCGTGGATGCCATCATCGCCCAGGGTAGCGAGGCGGGCGGCCACCGCGGTACCTTTCTCGGCGGCGGGCAAGACGCCCAACCCGGCCTGTTCGCACTGCTGCCGCAGGTCTGCCGGGCCGTCTCTGTGCCTGTGATCGCCGCGGGCGGCATCGTCGACGGCCACACCTCCGCTGCCGCCTTCATGCTGGGAGCGAACGCGGTGCAGGTCGGCACCGCCTTCCTGCGTAACGCCGACAGCAAGATCTCCGATCCTCACCGCAAGGCGCTGGCGAACGCCGGGGACGAGAGCACCCGCGTGACCCGCCTGCACTCCGGCAAGCCCGCCCGCGCCATCCGGAATCGCTTGATGGACGACCTGGCGGACGCCGAAGAGATGGTCGCGCCCTATCCTGCCCAACGCTCGCTGGTCGCGCCGCTCAGTCAGGTCGGCGACGGCGCATTCCAGGCGCTCTGGGCCGGGCAGAATGTCGGCTTGACCCGCGAAATCGGCCCGGCTGAGTTGGTCCGAGTACTGGCAGAAGAGACCGCTGCCCGGTTGAAAGCCTTTGCCTGAGAGGAAGTTTTTATGACGAGCCCCCGTCCGTGCCCCGTCTGGCGCTCCATGCTGTTCGTGCCGACCAATGTCGAGAAGTTCGTGGAAAAGGCGCCTGGCGTCGGTGCGGATGCGGTGATCCTCGACCTGGAAGATGCCGTCGCCGCCAACGCGAAGGACGAAGCGCGCAAGCTGCTGCCCGGCGTCGCGAAACACCTCGCCGATCAGGGATTGGACGTGACGGTGCGGATCAACCGCCCCTGGCGGCTTGCGGTGAAGGACATCGAGGCTGCTGTCTCGGAGCATGTGGTTGCATTGCTGCTGCCGATGACCGACTCCGCCGCGCACGTCAAAGAGGTCGACAAGGTCGTGACCGAAGTCGAGGCGGAAAAGGGTCTGCCCGTCGGCCAAACCTTTCTTTGCCCCCTGATCGAAACGGCGGAGGGCTACCTGAACGCACGTGACATCGCGAATGCCTCCCCTCGCATGATGTCGCTAAGCCTGGGCTCGGAGGACTTCGCCCTGTCCATGGGCATGGAGGCTGACCCGGAAACGCTCTACGCACCAAAGCAACACATCGTCGCCTGCGCCCGGGCGGCGGGGCTGACGCCTATGGGCTTCATCGGCTCCATTGCCGAGTTCCGGGACATGGACAAGCTCTACGAAATCATGCGCCGCTCAAAGCGCGCGGGCTTCCGCTGCGCCTCCTGCATCCATCCGAACCAAGTGAAGGTCTGCAACGAAGTCTTTGGCCCCAGCGAGGACGAGATTGCCCAGGCCCGCAAGATCGTCGAGGCGTACGATGCAGCGCTCGCCCGCGGCGAGGGTGCGATCACGGTGGACGGCATAATGGTCGACGTACCGGTGGCCGACAGGGCCCGCGCGACCCTGGCGCTGGCAGAGGCGATCGCCGCCAGAAGCAAGAACTAGATGCTGGTGGGCGCAGGCGCTTTAACCCGGCTGCGCCTGCGCCCACGCATCAGCACCCACAGGTTCGAGAACAGCAATGCACCGATGACGATCGCGCCGCCGGCAAGCGCCCACCTGCCCGGATATTCGCCCAGCACGGCCCAGACGAGCAGCGGCGCCAGGACGGATTCCAACAGGATAAGCAGCGCAACCTCCGCGGACGTAATGTAGCGTGGGCCAATGGCCAGCAGCGACATGCTGAATACGACCACGACCCCGCCATGGACAGCGACCATCCACCATTGTGCCGCCGGAACGCTCCAGGGATCCGCAAATGGCGCGAGCAAGGCTGCCGCCGCCAGGAAGGCCAAAGGCACGGCCGGAACCATCGAGACGGCCCGACCCTTGCGCGCCGCGGTTAGCGCAATCGCGAAAAGACAGGCGACGCCGATGGCGACTAGATCCCCTTCGAGGCTTGCCCGCTCGTGCTCGCCGGAACCGTAGGCGATCACAGCCAGCCCCATGCCCACGGTTGCCATGGTCAGGATCATCCGCCGCGTGACAGGCTCTTTCAGCGCGATCCAACTGAACAGGGCCGCGAACACCGGCATCGCCGCGATGATGAACACCACATTGGCGACGCTGGTTAGGCTGACGGCGAGCACGAAAAGAATGCCGGTCGCGGCCACGCACACGGAATAGATCACCCCGTACCGGCCGGTTCCCCGGATCGTTGCTATCGTGCTCCAGCCTCTGAGGGCAACCAGCCCGGCCAGCGCGACCGCACCCGATACCAGATTGCGCCAGAATGCGATGGTGATCGCATCGGTCTCAATCAGGCGCACGAAGAGGGAATCCGGCACGATAAATAACACGCCGAGCGCGGTAATCAGCAAGCCCTTGGTGTGATCCTTCATGTGCTGGCCGCCGGTTCCGCCTTTCCGGTGAGATCGTCGTTGATGCTGGACGGCCACCATACGCGGTTGCGGGGGCGGGGCCTATCCGGCAGATGCAAGCAATCCGGCCCTCAATGGGTTTTCTTTCGTGTCTGCGAGGAGCGAACAGCGCAAGGAAGCGGCCGCATCGGGAGGATCGGCTGGACGGGGCGCAACCGATGCCCTTACCTTTCTGGCCAGGAGATCGATCCTCTTCCAGCACCTAGAAGGAGCGCCCCATGAGCGAACAGAAGGCCCAGCTCAACCATCTTTGGGGACTTGCCCATGGGGAGATTTCTGCGTTGGAGCGCGTGGCGCTGGTCGGAGAGGAACCCGTGCTTCCTTCAATCTACAAGGTCGGCGTGCAGGCGCAGGCGGCGATTGGCGCGGCCGGGCTGGCGGCGGCAGAAATGCACCGCGCACGGACCGGCGTGAAGCAGGAAATCAGCGTGGACATGCGCCACGCGGCGGCAGCCTTCCGGTCGGAGAACTACGTGCGCATCAACGGCGAGAAGGTCCGCATGGACTTCGATCCCATCCACGGCTTCTACAAGTGCGGCGACGGCGGCTGGGTGCAGGTACATGCCAACTATCCGGCCCACCGGATGGGCGTGGTCGAACTGCTCCGCTGCCCGCTTTCCCGCGAAGGCGTGCAGGCCGTTTTCGACCGGATGAGCGCGGCGGAGGTGGAGGAACTGTTCGCCGCCAACATGCTGCCCATCGCCCGCATGCGTTCGGAAGAAGAGTGGGACCTGCATCCGCAATGCGAAACGCTCGACATGCAACCGGTGCTCATCATCGAAAAAATCGGCGAGGCCGAGCCGCGCCCGCTGCCACCCGCCGGCAAACGGCCGTTGCAAGGGATCCGGGTGCTGGATCTGACGAAAGTGATCGCGGGACCGGTCTGCGGACGCACCCTGGCGGAGCACGGCGCGGACGTCCTTCAGATCACTGCGAAGCACTTGGCGCACGCGATGCCGCTGGTCATCGACTCCAACCGGGGCAAGCGCAGCGCTTACCTCGATCTGCGCAAGGAGCCGGAACTTGAGCACCTGAAAGGGCTGGCGAAGGATGCCGACGTGTTCGTGCAAGGCTACCGGCCCGGCACGCTCGCGGCTCGAGGGCTTGCCCCCGAAGACCTCGCAGAAATACGGCCCGGCATCGTCTATGTGTCGCTATCGGCGTTTGGGCATGAGGGCCCTTGGGCGCACCGCCGCGGCTTCGACAGCATCGTCCAGACCTGCTCCGGCATTGGCCATGCGGGCGGCGCCGCCGCTGGTGTTGACGGCATGCGCCATCTGCCCTGTCAGGCGCTGGACCACGCCAGCGGCTATCTGATGGCGTTCGGCGGCATGATGGCCCGTTTGCGGCAATCGCAGGAAGGAGGCTCCTGGCTCGTGCGGGTTTCGCTGGCCCGCACGGGGCGCTGGCTGCAGTCGCTCGGCAAGCAGGATGCGCTGGATGTCAAGGATCCCGGGCTGGACGATATCGCAGACCTGATCGAGGATTACGGGCACACACCGTTCGGCCTCATGACCGGGGTCAAGCCCGCCGCCCAGCTATCGGTCACGCCGGCGTATTGGGCAACTCCCAGCGTTCCGCCGGGCTACAACACGCCGGAATGGAGCGGCTAGCCAAGACCGCGGATGCTGCCGCGACAGCGTCGAACGCCGAGACCGCCTTAGTCGACCGGACTGGTCACGGTTGGATTTGCGGCTGACAATAGATTCGGTGGAGTGTTCGGAGAACTTCCGTCGCCTCTTCTCCCACCAGCCGGTAGTAGATCGTCTGCGCTTCCCGGCGCGTGCCAACCAAACCCGCTTCCCGCAGTTTCGCCAAGTGTTGCGACAACGCGGACTGGCTAAGCCCCACCGCCTCCGCCAATGCGGTGACGTTCATTTCGCCCTCCACCAACTGGCACAGAACCATCAGGCGCCGCGGATTGCTCATGGCGCCGAGGAGCCGGGCTGCTTCCGACGCTTTATGCTCAAGATCTTCGATTTGCATTTTCTAATTTAGCTTTTTCTTAAATATTGAGTCCAAGGGGGATGAGAACCATGTGCGAAGACAACTTCCGGTCGGCTTCCTCGTGTTTACGGGGCGAGTGGCTTGCATGCCAAGGTTGAGCTTCGGTCAGACAGCAAAACGGCTCCGTCCCTGCTGCAGCCGATACGCCGGCGCCTTGGCGCAACAGCGGCCCGGAAAAATGCCCCATAAACGTGGTGGAGAATGCCCGATGGAAATCAAAGAAATAAGTCCGTTTCTCTCCGTATCGCCGCAACTTTCTCCGGCGGACGTGGGAATTGCAGCCTCGCTCGGCTACCGGACCGTCATCAACAACCGGCCCGATCACGAAAGCGGGGATCAACCCGCCGGCGCGGAAATCCAAGCAGCAGCCGAGCGGCACGGCCTGGAATACCGTGCCATCCCCGTTGTTTCCGGGAAAATTACCGATGCCGATGCCGATACGTTCACCGAAGCGCTGAAGGAGGTGCAAGGGCCGGTGCTGGCCTTCTGCCGGTCAGGCACACGCTCGGCCATCTTGTGGGCATTGTCCGAGGCCCGGCATCTGACCGCCGCCGCGATCCTGAAAGCTGCGGAGCGGGCCGGCTACAATCTGGAAAGCCTGGGGCCGCGCCTCGAGGCACGCAGTGAGGCAAGCAAACCAGCCGAGCCTTCGGGAGGCGGCGGCC
>CAYYSC010000021.1:7754-16202 GCA_964474065.1 uncultured Rhodospirillales bacterium
CTGACGGTGGAACGGGGCAAGATTGTGCTGTCGGTGTTCTGCTATGGTGGTAGATCGCTGCCCAGCACGACTTGGCTTATTGACGGCATGAAGTCCTCGTGGCTGGCTTGGATGTTGAAGGAAAAGCTGCTGCCGATGATCTAACGCCACGGCATGATGAAGAGATGGGAGAGGGGCAATGCTTCGTTCTGCTGAAAGGACGCTGAGTCCGGCATGAGGCGATTTCTGCCGGTTCTGGAATGGGGGCGTCATTACAATCGCGGCGCGTTCGGCAACGACCTGATTGCCGCCGCCATTGTCACGATCATGCTGATTCCGCAGTCGCTGGCCTATGCCCTGCTGGCAGGATTACCGCCGGAGGTGGGGCTCTATGCGAGCATCCTGCCGTTGGTTGCCTATGCGATTTTCGGAACCAGCCGGGCCCTGGCCGTCGGTCCCGTGGCGGTGATCTCCCTAATGACAGCCGCCGCCGTCGGCGAGGTCGCGGCGCAAGGCACGGCGGACTACTACGCCGCCGCGATTGTCCTTGCCGTACTCTCGGGCATCCTGCTCGTGGCGATGGGACTGTTGCGGCTGGGCTTCCTCGCCAATTTCCTCAGTCATCCCGTGATTTCCGGCTTTATCACCGCATCCGGGATCATCATTGCCGCGAGCCAATTAAAGCACATTCTCGGGATCGACGCAGGTGGCCACAATCTTGTCGAGATCGCCGGGTCGCTGGCGTCGAATGCAGCCGGGCTGAACGTGTACGCGCTGCTGATCGGCGTGGCCGCGACAGCTTTTCTGTTTTGGGTCCGCAGCCGGTTAAAACCCCTGTTGATCCGGCTCGGCCTGGGCTCCCGCTTGGCTGATGTGATCACCAAGGCCGGCCCGGTCGCGGCAGTGGCGATGACGACGCTGGCCGCAGCGGCTTTGGATTTGCAACAGGCAGGATTAGCCGTGGTCGGAGACGTGCCTCAAGGCCTGCCCCCGTTCGCCGTTCCCGTGCTGGACCCGGAATTGTGGCTGGCGTTGGCCGGCCCCGCGATCCTCCTCTCCGCCGTCGGCTTTGTCGAATCGGTATCCGTTGCCCAGACCCTGGCGGCGAAGAAGCGCCAACGCATCGACCCCGACCAAGAACTGGTGGGCCTGGGCGCATCAAACTTGGCAGCAGGCTTTTCAGGTGGCTACCCGGTAACCGGGGGGTTCGCCCGGTCGGTGGTCAACTTCGATGCCGGCGCCGAAACGCCGGCGGCGGGCGCGCTGACCGCCATCGGTATCGCGCTGGCCACGCTGTTTCTCACCCCTCTCCTATATTACCTGCCGAACGCGACACTGGCGGCGACGATCATCGTGGCCGTGCTATCGCTGGTCGATTTTCGGATCCTGCGCAGCACCTGGACTTATTCCAAGAGCGACTTCAGCGCCATGGCGGCAACAATCCTGGTAACGTTAGGGATCGGTGTGGAGGCCGGGATTATCGCCGGCGTCGGGCTGTCCCTGGCGCTTTACCTGTACCGCACCAGCCGCCCGCACTGTGCGGTCGTCGGGCAGGTTCCGGGCTCGGAGCATTTCCGCAACATTCTGCGTCACGACGTGGTAACCAGTCCCAAGGTGGCGACATTACGCGTGGACGAAAGCCTGTATTTCGCGAATGCCCGTTTCCTGGAAGACCGGATCATCGACCTGGTCACCGACGGCGATACCATCAGGCACGTGGTTCTGATGTGCCCGGCAGTGAACGAGATCGACGCGAGCGCATTGCACAGCTTGGAGGAAATCAATCACCGGCTGAAGGATGCTGGCGTGTTCTTTCACCTCTCCGAGGTAAAGGGACCCGTCATGGACCGCCTGCAACGTTCGGACTTTTTGGACCACCTGACTGGCCAAGTTTTCCTCAGCCAGTATGACGCTTTCCGGACGCTGGACCCACATGCGGCACGGGCCGCGATGCGCGCCGAAACGGCCCGCTCCGCGGCAATCGGTCATGAGGATCAATAATTAGCAAATCCTAACGTAGATGAGTCCAAACGGAGGAGAAACACGAGATGAGCACCGGTGAACTTACTCCCGCGACGCCGGATGTCGAAGGCTTCTACGACGCCGCCACCTCGACCATTTCCTATGTTGTGTCCGACCCGGCTACGAAGAATGCAGCAATTGTGGACCCGGTTCTCGATTTCGACCCGAAGTCCGGGCGCACCGATACCACTTCGGCCGACAAGATCATCGAATACGTGGAAATACACGGTCTGAAAGTGATCTGGCTGCTGGAAACCCATGCCCATGCCGATCATCTCTCGGCGGCACCCTATTTGAAGGAAAAACTGGGCGGTTCCATTGCCATCGGCGAGCATATCACGGCGGTCCAGGGCGTCTTCAAGAAGGTGTTCAACCTGGAGCCGGAATTTCCGACCAACGGTGCCCAGTTCGACCATCTGATGAAGGATGGGGAAACCTTCACAATCGGCGAACTGGAAGGCCGCGTAATCCACACGCCCGGCCATACCCCTGCATGCATTACCTATGTGATCGGCGATGCGGCATTCGTTGGCGATACGCTGTTCATGCCGGACTACGGGACCGCCCGCTGCGATTTTCCTGGCGGCGATGCCGCGACGCTTTACGACTCGATTCAAAAAATCTTCGCATTACCCGGCGGCACACGGCTGTTCATGTGCCATGACTACAAGCCCGGCGGTCGCGAGGTGAAGTGGGAAACGACCGTGACCGAAGAACGGGAGAAGAACATCCATGTTGGCAAGTCGACCACAAAAGACTCGTTCGTCAAGATGCGCACCACCCGGGATTCAACACTGGAAATGCCGGCGCTGATTTTACCGTCGGTTCAGGTGAATATTCGGGCAGGCCGTTTGCCACCCCCGGAAGATAACGGCGTTTCCTACCTGAAACTCCCCCTCAACGCTCTCTGACGGAAACATCGTCTGCCGGATGCGCGAGAGGCGCGCTTTGTAACAAATCCCGCCCATCCGATGGGCCGGGATTTATCCTGTTCGCTTTCCTGCGGCTTGCAATCAGCATGCTGCCTGTGGTCTGAGTAATCGAACCTGACCGCCGGAACACTGCCCACGCAAACTTGCGCCAGTCTGCCGCATGACGAGAGAGTGTCGCCGAAAACTGCCGGCTGTTGCAGGTTATCGACGATCTGGCTGAAGCATCGGCCAGAAATGGCATGGCATTTGCTGAATAGTGGCAGCATCCTCAGAATATGACGCCGATGAGCACCAAGGTTTCCGCCGGAATTTCCGGGATAACTGGCACGCAACAGTGGGCCGGCTATCCGCAAGGCTTGCGGCCAATGCCAGAAGTTGATTGTCGTCTCGGGACCGTGGCGAAAGATATTAGCGGTTCGGCCCATGACTGATCCCATCGTTTCATTCTGCGGGGTCGAAAAGACCTATGACGGGCGGGTCAATGTGGTCGATAACCTGCATTTGGATATCGCGCCGGGCGAGTTTCTGACCCTCTTGGGTCCGTCCGGGTCGGGCAAAACCACCACCTTGATGATGCTGGCCGGTTTCGAGGCGCCGACGGCCGGCGATATCCTGCTTCAAGGACGGTCGCTTGCCTCCGTGCCGGCGCACAGACGCTCGATGGGCATGGTGTTTCAGAACTACGCCCTTTTCCCGCATATGACGGTGGCTCAGAATCTTGCCTATCCGCTGAAAAGGCGCGGCGCCGGCAAAACGGCTATTGCGGCGGCGATCAAACGCGCCGTCGAGATGGTGAAACTAACGGGACTGGAAAGCCGGTACCCTGCCCAATTGTCCGGCGGACAGCAGCAGCGGGTTGCAGTGGCGCGGGCGCTGATTTTTCAGCCGGACCTCGTACTGATGGACGAACCGCTCGGCGCGCTCGACAAGAACCTGCGGGAGCAAATGCAGCTCGAACTGAAGCATCTGCACGAGCAACTGGGCACGACGGTAGTGTACGTTACGCACGACCAAAGCGAAGCGTTGACCATGTCAAACCGGGTCGCTGTCTTTCACCACGGCGTTGTGCAGCAACTGGACACGCCGGAGGCGATGTACGAGCGCCCGGCGAACAGCTTCGTCGCCAAATTTATCGGCGAGAACAATGCCTTGCCTGGCCGGATTGAAGAACAAAGCGGCAAGTTCTGCCGGGTGCGGCTCGATACGGGCGAGACGGTTGACGCCCTTCCGGTGTGCCCCGCACCGGATGGAAGAACCGTCGTCTCGGTCCGGCCGGAGCGCCTGCGCCTCGCCCCTGCCGGCCATTGCGGCGCCGGAAACAAGCTCGCCGGGCGGGTGGTCGAGACCATCTATTTCGGCGACCATGTCCGCCTGCATGTGGCCGCCGGAGAGCACATGCTGATGCTGAAGCTCCCAATCGGCGAGATGGCCGGTCTCTCGGCGGGGAACGACGTAATCGTTGTCTGCGCGCCGCAGCACTGCCGAGCCCTGGACCCAGCCGCATGAGCGGGAACAACAACCTCCGCGCCAAGCTGCGCGCCGCCAACCGGCGCAAGCAGTTGACTGCCGTCGGACTGCTCCTGCCGGCCCTCGTTCTGATGCTCGCGGCATTCGTCTGGCCCATCGGCTCCCTCCTGAGCAATTCGGTGTACGCCCCGGAATTCCGTCAGGCCGTGCCAAATCTTGCCGCATGGCTTGGGAACTGGGATGGACGCGAACTGCCCGGTGAGGAAGCCTTTGCGCTGCTCGTGAGGGATTTCGGCCATGCCTACGATCAAAAGACCCTGCCCCGCGCCAGCACGCGCCTCAACTACGAGGCTGGGGGCATGCGCAGCCTGGCCATGAAAACCGGACGCCGCGCCGACCGCCTTGAGCCCCCTTACAAGGTGGCGGTGATCGCCGTCGACGAAGACTGGGGGAAGGTAGAGACTTGGCGTGCCCTGAAAGACGCCAGCGCCCGTCTCACCGATCGCTTCCTTCTGCAGGCGGTAGACATGGAGAGGGACTTCGAAGACGGCGTCCGATGGGTGCCGCCGGATCAGCAGGTCTATCTGGACCGTCTCCAGGTCACATTCTGGATCGCCATTGTGGTGACCGTCCTGTGCGCCGTCATCGGTTATCCCATGGCCTATGTGATGGCTATGGCCGGCAAGAGATTGGGGCGGCTGCTGTTCATTCTGGTGCTGCTGCCGTTCTGGATCTCCCTGCTCGTGCGCACCGCGGCCTGGGTAGTGCTGCTGCAGAAGGAAGGCATCATCAACGACGGCATGCTGGCGCTGGGGCTATTCAGCGAGCCGCAACAGCTCATCTTCAACCGGATCGGCGTTTATATCGCGATGGTGCATATCCTGTTGCCGTTCCTGGTTCTGCCTCTCTACAGCGTCATGAAAAGCATTCCGCGGGACCACATGCGGGCCGCCTCCTCGCTCGGGGCTTCGCCGCTCAGCGCATTTTTGACAGTCTACCTCCCGCAAACCATTCCAGGTCTCGGCGCGGGCTGCCTGCTGGTGTTCGTCCTTTCCATCGGCTTCTACGTCACGCCCGCGCTGGTCGGCGGCAGTTCGGACCAGATGATTTCGGCGCTGATCGCGCAATATGCGCTCGGCACGGCGAATTGGGGCCTCGCGAGCGCCCTCGCCCTCGTGCTGCTTTGCTGCGTCGCAATCATCTACCCGATCTTCGGGCGCTATGTCGGCGCCAATAATCTGAAGCTGGGGTAGGGCGATGGCGGTTCAGCGTCCTTACCGTTCCCCGGCCGATCGGCTCGGCGTCGCCGCGGTTCGCGTGCTGGCCGGGCTCGGCTTCGTCTTCATGCTGGCGCCGATTCTGGCCATCATCCCGCTCTCCTTTAACGGCGGCAGCTATTTGAGCTATCCGCTGCAGGGTTTTTCCTGGCAGTGGTACGAGGCGGTGTTCGCGCCCAGGCCCTGGATGCCCGCTCTGTGGAACAGCCTGACCATCGGGGCAGCGACCACAGTGCTGGCAACGACTGTCGGGACACTCGCCGCCTACGGCCTGAGCTACGCCGAGTTTCCCGGCAAACGCTGGGTCGGTGCGCTGCTGATCAGCCCGATGGTGGTACCGCTCGTGATTACAGCGCTGGCCGTCTATCTGGCATTCGCGCCGTTCGGTCTCGTGCATTCGTTCGCGGGGCTGGTTCTGGCGCATACGGTGCTGGCGATCCCTTTTGTGGTGATCACGGTGACCGCAACGCTGCACGGCTTCGACCGAAACATGGTGCGGGCAGCGTCCAGCCTTGGCGCCGGCCCTCTGACCGCCTTCTTCACGGTGACCTTCCCGCTGACCGCACCCGGCATCCTCGCCGGCGCCGTCTTCGCCTTCGTCACCTCGTTCGACGATGTAATCGTGGCGCTGTTCCTGGCAGGGCCGGAACAGTTCACCGTGCCCCGCCGCATGTTCAACGCACTGCGGGACAAGCTAGACCCTAGCATTGTCGCGCTGGCGGTATTCCTGGTCAGCATTTCGGTGCTGCTGCTGGTCACGATGGAATTGCTGCGGTGGCGCTCGGAGCGCTTGCGGAACCGGCCCGCCGCCTGAATGATCGTATCGGCTCATCAAAAAAAGAAGGAGGCGTTAGCCATGAAATTACTCTCTGCCCTCACCGCTGGCCTTTTGGCCGCTACAGCGAGTGCCAGTATTGCACAGGCCCGGGATTTTACCGTTGTCGGCTGGGGCGGCGCCGCCCAGGACCGGCAGCGGGAGATCTATTTCGAGCCGTTCGCGAAGGAGCAGGGGATCTCCTTCAAGGAGGACACCTATCTGGGCGGCTGGGGCCAGTTCCAGGCCATGCAAGAAACCGGACAGGTCCCCTGGGATGTGGTCCAGGTCGAAACCGCGGAGATGATCCGCGGCTGCGAGGAAGGCGTCTTTGCCGAACTGGATTGGTCGAAGCTTCCCGCCAAAGACAATTTCATCGATCACGCCGCCACTGATTGCGGCGTTGGCACGATCGTCTGGTCGGTGCTGATGGCCTACAACGCCGACCGGCTAAAAGGGAATGAGCCAACGAATATGGCTGATTTCTGGGACACAGAGCGCTGGCCGGGCAAACGCGGCATGCGCCAGGGACCCAAGCTTAATCTGGAAATCGCCTTGATGGCCGACGGGGTGTCACCCGATCAGGTCTACGACGTACTGTCCACAGACGAAGGAGTCGACCGCGCCTTCGCCAAGCTGGATGAAATCAAGCCGCTCGTGCAGTGGTGGAAGGCGGGTGCCCAGGCGCCGGAATGGCTTGCTGCAGGAGACGTAGAACTATCCATCGCCTATTCTGGCCGGATCGCCAACGCCCAGAAGACCGGCATCAATCTGGAGCCGATCTGGGACAACACCGTCTATGCCATCGATAGCTGGGTGATTCTGGCGGATTCGCCTTACGTCGATCTCGGCCATCAGTACATCGCCTTTGCGAGCGATCCGGCACGGCAGGTGGAAAGCGCGAAGCGGCTGCCCTACGGCCCAACGCGGGTGGAAGCAACGCCGATGCTGCCGGAGGACGTGCTTGCCGGCATCCCGGCCGGGCCGAATCTGGAAACCGGGCTGTTCGGGGGCTCCCAGGACGCGAACGACTTCTGGGTGGACCGGCTGCAGGAACTGACCGAACGCTGGAACGCCTGGGTCGCGCGATAGGCCGGGCATGCAGGAGGTCCCCACTTCCTGCATCGGCGTTACACGGCTGAGCGGTGGCGTCGAGGCCCAATCCGGCATGCAAACGGTGCAGCGCCTGAAGAGCGCCAGCAGAACACACTTTGACCAATGATCTCGAAAAAGCCTGACTTCATTCAGCGCAAGACGTCGCCGCTCCCGAATTGAGTGGCATGGCTCTTGCTCTATTGTCCTCAGGGGTCTTCTACTGCTGAATGATAGTCGTGAAAGATGAAAAAGGAGGCATACTGATGCGCGCACTCAAGGCATACGCTGCTAAAATCGCAGGTGCAGGTGGCGTTGCGGCCATTGCGCTGACCGGCACGCCGGCCAGCGCAAAACCGGACCAGCTTACCATTTACGGCGGTCCGCTGAACACAAGCTGGTACATCATGGCCGGATGGCTCGCGACCGAGTTGCAGAAAACAGACGTCCGCGCGAACAGCGAATTGGGCGGCGCACTCAGCAACCTGATCCAAATCGGCCGCTCTCCTCAGAATA
The DNA here is from genome assembly GCA_964474065.1 of uncultured Rhodospirillales bacterium. Taxonomy (GTDB): domain Bacteria; phylum Pseudomonadota; class Alphaproteobacteria; order Bin95; family Bin95; genus JACKII01. The sequence continues at coordinate 15,854 of CAYYSC010000021.1, forward strand.
TGGGCCTGACGTTCGCCGCGGCTGCACAAATGGCATATGACGGGGTGAAACCGTTTCCAGGCCCAGTTGACAAATTCTGCGCCCTGCAGCTCCTGCAGCGGAGTTATTTCACCGCCATGGTGACGGAGAAGAGCGGCATCGACTCGGCAGAAGGCTTGGCCGGCGAGACTTTCAGCGGCCAGGCGGTCGGCAATCTCAGCCAAGTCGCTCTGGCAGATTTTCTCAAGGCCAGCGGCGTGGATGAGAGCGACATCAACATCGCCGTGGGCGGGCAGCAGTTCGGCGCCGATGGGGTGAAGGACCGCCGGTTCGTCGGCTTTGCTGCAATGACCGGCGTCCCCTCCCCGCC
>CAYYSC010000022.1:0-15698 GCA_964474065.1 uncultured Rhodospirillales bacterium
GTAGCTTCTTCACCGCATGCGGCTACGAGCCAGAATGAAACGATTCCGCTCTAGCGGCAGTATAAAGCCATGGGGCATTCGGATCCGGGGTACCGGACGTCCAGTCTTTTACCGCATAACGTTTACGCCAGCGCCCGGTCACCTGGCAAATCGGCGGGGCGCAGCGCGATAAAGGCGATCCTCCCGGCCAAGAGCACGATGGCCATTGCCGCGAACGCCCATCCCCATCCATTGACCGACATGCCGCCCGTCAGATCGAGGGTGAATCCCATGACCAGGGGACCGGCAAATCCGCCGCCATATCCAAGCATGGAATGGATCGCGAGGGTCGCGCCCCGCCTGTCCGGCGCGGCTGCGCCCGCAGCGCCAGCAGTCAATGAGGACGAGTCCAGCCAGATGATCACACCGTAGAGAAGTACGAACGCAACGGCGAGCCCGTAAGAAGCCGGGCCAAGGAAGCCAATCGTGGCGGCGCAGGCAATGCTGAGGGCCATGGCGAGGCGCACCAGTCGTTGCCGTCCCAGCCGGATGGACAATTCGTTGCCGATGATGCTGGTGCCGGTGCCGAGCAACGCCATCGTCATTGCAACCGCGGTAGGCGCGAGCCACCCGGTATCGGTCTCGGTCGTCAGCGCCACCCATGCGAGGAAAGCGACAGCCCAGCCCCGCAGCGCATTCATCTCCCAAGTGTGGACGCAGTAGGCAATACCGTAGGCCAGGGAGGACCTGTTGCGAAAGACGGGCCCGAAATCAAACAGCTTTACATTGGAGCGTGGCTTGGGTTTCTGCCAGGGGGCGGCGGTGAATACGATGAACCAAGCAAGAGCGGCGCAGCCGGCCGAGGCCAGGAACGCAGCTGGCCAGCCGCCAGCCGTCGCGAGAATGTCGGCGAAGACGAACGAGACCGCGCCGGCAACGCCGATGCTGCCCGCGTGCCCAGCAGTCGCCCGCGACAGCAAGCGGGCGTCCACCTGGTCCGCCAATAGTTTGAGACCGGTCATGTAGGTGCCAGCCCAGCCGATACCGGCTATCGCCCGGAAGGCAGCGGCCGTCCAGAAGCCATCGGCGAACAGGGCAAAACCCAGATGGCCGATGAAGGTCAGGGCGACGCCCAGCAGATAGACTTTCTTCGGGTCAATCCGATCCGTGGAGGTGACCAAAATAGGCACCGACAGCGTATACGCGGCATACATCAGGCCGGTGATCCAGCCTGCCTCGCTGTTGGAAATTTTCCATTCAGCGGAGAGTTGCGGCAACAAGGCGGGCCAGGTGTTCGCGCCGATCTGGGCCAGAACCTGAGCCGCGCAGACCAGCACGACGAGGCGGGCAGGGGACATGCGGCTCAGGGACCCCCAATCTGTCGAGCATAGAGCCTCATGACCTGTTCGCAGTGCTCTGCCGCGGTCGCTTCCACGCGCTGTAGATCGGGAAGGCCTAGGCCCTGCGCGATGACGGTTTGAATGGCTGGCCGGTCTAAACGCTGCGGCGCGCTATCGGCCCCAGTGAGCCGCAAGAGCGTTTGGAGGCCGAGCCAAAAGGCTTCCGCTTCGGCCAGCGCTTCCGCTTCCGAGCTTCCCAGCAGGCCGGCCGCTGAGGCGAGGGAGGCGATGCTCTCTGTTGCGCGTGGATGCAGGAGGGCCGGAACGCGATGGGCGTAGGCGAGCACCAGGAACTGGCTGATGAAGCCAGTATCGACGAGGCCCCCGCGGCGGTGTTTTACGTCCCAGGGGCTTTGGCTCTTGTGGGCTTTTGCCATGCGCTCCCGCATGGAGTTGACCTGTGACGCCAGTTCGGCTGGATCGCGCCGCCGCGACAGCACATCGGCACGGACAGCCTCGAACCGCTCCGCGAGGATGGGTGCGCCGCAGATAAAGCGGCCCCGCACCAGCGCCAAATGCTCCCAGGTCCAGGCGTCGTCTTGCTGGTAACGCGCGAATGCTTCGATATGGCTGGCAAGCGGCCCCTTGTTCCCGCTTGGGCGCAGGCGGAGGTCCACTTCGAACAGAGCGCCGCTCTCTGTTTCGCTGGAGAGGGCGGTGATCAACCGTTGTGCAAGACGAGCGGCGTAGGTCGCCGCGGCTAACGGTTTCGCGCCATCGCTCTGGGTGGACACGCTCGGGCTGTCGTACAGGACAACCATGTCCAGATCCGAATTGGGCGTAAGCTGCCCGCTGCCCCATTTGCCATAGCCGAGTACGGCGAGACCGGCGCCCGGGAGATGGCCGTGACGTTCCCTGAACGCTTCGTGGGCAGCGGCCAGCATGGCCGAGACGGTCTGGTCAGCAAGTGCCGAGAGCACGGGGCCCGTTTCGGTTGCCTGTGCCTTGCGGCGCAAAAGGTGGACGCCAACTTGGAAGTTAAGATCACTGGCATACCGCCGGGCAAGATCCAGCGTGTCCTGCAGGTCTTGGGCTTGGGCGAGAAGGGAGTGGAGCCCTTGCCGCTGCTCTTCCGGGTTCGGCAACGGGTCGAAAAAATCGGGCGAGAGGACGGCGTCCAGCACTGCCGGACGCCGCCGCATGTGTTGGCCGAGCCACGGAGTGGAGCCGCAGATCTCCGCCACCAGGTCGAGGAGATCGGGATTCGTGTAGAACAGGCTGAACAGCTGGACGCCTGCCGGGAGGCCATGCAGAAAATGGTCGAAATTGCCGAAGGCCTCATCCGGGTCCGCCGTATCCGCAAGCGCCTGGAGCAGTGTCGGCATCAGTTCGGTCAGCAATTCGCGCGCTCTAGTTGAGCGTGTAGCGGCGAGACGGCCGTGATGCCAGCCACGTACGGCGGCATCGACCCTTTCCGGCTTCTGAAAGCCGAGGTCCGCTAGGGTTTGGAGGGTCCCGGGATCGGGATCGGTGCCAGTGAATACGAGGTTGCCCAACCCTTCGACGGCGAGCTCCGGCTCGTCCTCAAACAGTTCCGCGTAGTGGCGTTCTACCGTTTCCAAGCTGGTGCGGACCTTCGCCGTGAAGGAATGGGTATCGGCTTCGCCCATAAACCGGGCAATGGCGTCCAGCCCGTCCTTGCCCGGCATTTTTTGCGTTTGCTGATCCGCGACCATCTGCAAACGGTGCTCGAGCCGGCGGAGATAGGCATAGCACGCCTTTAGTTGGTCTGCCGTCTCCTCTTTAACCTGGCCCGCGGCGACGAGAGCATCCAGCGCATCGCATGTGCTCCGGACGCGCAGGTCGGGCAGGCGGCCGCCCCAGATCAGTTGCTGGGTCTGGGCAAAGAACTCAATCTCACGAATACCGCCCCGACCTACTTTTACATCGTGGCCCGCGACGCTGATCGCGGCACCGCCACGGTGGGCGTTGATCTGCCGTTTGATCGAATGGATGTCGCGAATTGCCCAGAAATCGAGGCTGCGTCGCCAGACGAAGGGACGAAGGAAGTTGAGGAATGCCTCGCCTGCCGTCTCGTCTCCGGCGACGACGCGGGCTTTGATCATCGCTGCCCGCTCCCAGTTTTGTCCGGTGCTTTCGTAATAGATCTCTGCCGCCGGCACGCTCACTGCGGGAGGGGTGGAGGCAGGATCCGGACGCAGGCGAAGGTCGGTTCGGAACGCGAACCCGTCGGCGGTGCGATCTTGCAGCAGATCGACCCATCGTTGGGTCAAGCGCGCCATGTCTTGCGCCAAGCGTTCCGGCCGGGAAGTCGGCACCAACTCGGGGTCGTAGAGCGCGATCAGGTCGATGTCGCTGGAATAGTTCAACTCCCCGGCGCCGAGTTTGCCCATGCCGAGGACAAAAAACCCGGTTCCGGATGCCGGTCTTTCGCCGTGCGGCAGTGTCAGCCTGCCTTTCGCCTCTAATTCCTGAAGGGCGAATGCAAGCGCGTATTGCACGCACGCGTCGGCAATGCTTGAGAGTGCGCCGGTTACCTCCGCCAGCCCCCACACGCCGCTGACGTCACCAACGGCAATGGCGAGGGCGGCTCGTTTCCGTGCCACCCGAAGAGCACGCTTGGCTTCGGCTTCCGTTTCCGCCATTTGATGAAGGCGTGATTCGATAGCGGGCCATACCGCCCCAGGGCCAGTCTCGAAGAGCTCCAGACAGAATTCGGGTTGTTGCGACGCGACGCTGGCGAGAAAAGGGCTGCAGCCGAATATTCCTTCTGCCAGGCGACGCCCGTTCCCGTGCGCCAGCACTTCGTGCAGGCGGTCTAGCGCAGTTTCTCCACCTGAGGAGCCGAGCGCCTTTTCCCAGCGCTCCAACGCGGCTCCGGCCTGGCCCGGGTCGGCTGGCAACGGCGTTTCGGTTATGGCATCAAGAAAGGCCGAGTGAAGCATGCTGGTTGAGCCGGGTGAAGCTTATGAGAGGAAGTGACATGAGAACGAGGGTGAGCAGATAAACGACAGGGGTCAAGAAAGGAGCGGCGGTGTTCCCAGGGGCCGGTCCCATACAACCCTCCGGCATTGCGGCAGGTTGCTGCTGGGCATCGCCAGCCTCATCATTGTCATGGCCTTGCTTTTGGCATGGCGGTTGGAACAGCGGCCGCTCAGTCTGGATCGGTTGATCCCGGTTGCCGAGAGGGCTTTGGCGTTTGGGGAGGCGGAAGCTTCTGTCCATATTGGAAGCATGGCGCTTGTGCGAGAGGGGCGTGGGTTTTTTGTGCAGGCACAAGACCTCCAGATCATGAGCGCCGAAGGGGACACCCTGGCCAGGGCGGACGTGGCGCGCGTGGATATCAGCCTTGGCGCCTTGGCCGGCTATGGCCTAGTCGCGCCCGAGCACGTTCTGTTCGAGGGACTGTCCGTTTCCACCGTGATCGGAAGAGAAGGCGTTTGGGTGGGCGACGAGCCTTTGCCAGGTGATCCCCTGCAGGCGACGCCCGGCGAAGCATTGGACGTGCCGCGGCTCGTCGATTTGCTGGCTAGCGATCCTCACCTTCGTCACTTGGAGAGCGTCCGGGTACGCTTCGGTGCCTTTAGGGTAACAGAGACCGTAGGGGGCCATGTCTGGCGCGCCCCTAATCTGTCGGTCGATTTCGAACGGCGCGGCGAGGGGTTTGTTGTTCGGGGCGGCGGCCTGATTCGGGAACTGGAGTTACGCGGCCAGGAGACCGATCGCCCGCTGGGAGAGTTCGGCTGGACCGTTCAATTATTGCCGCCTTCCTCCGCACAGACGCCGGTGCCGGTTGTCGCTGCGGAACTGGCATTGGAGAAAGTCGACCCGTCGATCCTATCTGGCCTCATCCCGCCGCTGGTGGGGCAGCGCGGGCTCGAAGCGCCGATCACCGGAACCATCGCGGCAATCTTCCTGTCGAACACCATCCCCGATTCGCTGGAATTCACTCTGGCGCTGGATCCCGGCAAGGTGACGCTCGCCGGTGGCGGCGAACTGGAATTCGCCAAGGTCGGCGCCCTCGGCAGCTTTTTTCCGGGCGAGCGGCATGTCACCGTTGACCGTTTTGTGTTGAGCTATGCAGAGCCGACGGGAGGGGAGCGCCTCCAGCTAGCCGGACAGGGAGGATTTACGGCTCAAGGGGGGATCGACGTGGAAGCCGACATTGCGGGGCTGGCCCCAGCTTGGCTGGCCTCCCTCTCGCCGGAATTTGCCTTCCTGCGGGGCATTGATCTCGAACTCTCGGGAAATACGAGCCTCCGCTTTGACGCAGACGGCGATTTGCGGGACGGGCATTTGCACCTGGGCGCCGACAAGGCGCAGGTGGCGCTTCCGGGCCTTTTTCCGGCGCCGCTGGACCTTGCGAGTTTGGCGGCTGATCTGCGGATGCAGGAGTTTGGCGCCCGTTGGGACCTGGAGCGGCTGGAACTGGCGTTTCCCGAAGGCGCCTCGGCGACCGTTAAAGGCCGGGTTCGGCGCTACGCAGACGGCGGGAAAGCCACGCTGACAGTAACGGCGGCGGATCTGCAAACAGAAACGCTGAAGGCCGCATGGCCGATTCCCGTGAGCCCGCCGGCGCGGGAATGGATTATGGAGAATATCCACCGCGGCCGGATTCCTCAGTTTGAGGCGACCATTACGGGCGATGTTGGGCCCATCGGCACACCGCCCATGTTGTCGGACGTGCAGGTCGATGGACGGATGCCGCTGCGTGACGTGGTGCTTACCTATTGGGAGCCGTTGCCCAAGGCGACGGGCGTGAGCGCGGAAGGCCGTATCACCGAGCGCTTTTTCGAAGCAACAAACGTCCAAGGTGAGAGCGGAGGCATGCAGGTTTCCGGCGGCTATGCCCGGATCACAGGCATTGATAAAGGCAAAGGGCACGAAGTGCTGGACCTGCAGATCGATGTGGAGGGGCGGGCTGGAAGCCTGCTGGAGATCCTCAATCGCGAGCCTCTGCAATTTGCGGAATATCTGGATGTTGCTCCCTCCACGGTGGGAGGCCGGATTTCCGGACGTCTCAATGTTAAGTTGCGGCCGGTTGCAGAGTTGACGCTCGATGACGTGGATATCAGCGCATCGGGGCAGACCAGCGGGGTCGTTCTGCCCGACATGCTGGCAGGCCAGGACGTCGGGCAAGCCGACTTGGCATTGCACGTCGATAAGCGGAATCTGCGTCTGGAGGGAGATGCGGCTATCGGTAAGCTGCCTGTCGGCCTTTCGGCCCATATTCCGTTCACCGAACAATCCGGCTATCGCAGTCAGTACCGGTTGACGGGCCGCGCCGATAATCAAGCCCGGGCTAAACTCGGCTTGGCAGCAGATTTCGCTCAGCCGCCGCTGATCGATGGCGTCGTCGGCTTCGATTTGACCGCAACCGAGCAGTCTGACGGCCGGACGATACTCGACCTTGATTTCAACTTGGCAGATGCAGGCCTCCTGGTCGAACCGGCAGGATGGGAGAAACCCAAAGGAGAGTTCGCGGCCGGAACCGCCCGCTTTCGGTTGGATGGTCAACAATTGCAGCGTCTGGAGACCTTCGAACTGGCCGGGCCGGGCTTGAACATCGATGGGAATGCGGACTGGCCACGGGGCCCGGACCGCCGGCCGGTCGTCAGACTAACGTCGTTGAAGCTGGGGGGCGGAACCGATCTCGCGCTCGTGGCCCGGCCGATGGAAGGAGGCGCCTACGAAGTCGAGCTTGGGCCGGGCCGTCTGGATCTGCAGCCCTTGACGGCTCTGACTGGCGAAAAAGCGGTGGATGCGCCGTCCGGAGGGCAGGAGCAAGAAAGCGCCGTTCCGGTCTGGCTCAAATTCGAGGGTCCGAGTGTCCAGGTCCGTGACGGCCCTCCTTTCGAGAACGTGCGGGGAGTCCTGGCCATTCATGGAGAGCATGTGCTTGATGCCGACTTGCGGGGCGCTCCCGGAGGGGTTGGCGAGGCGCATGTGCGCTTGAGCCCGCACGGCGACCTGAGGCTCACGGCCAGCGATGCAGGGGCGTTCATCGCAACGCTTGGGATGCCGGGCCGGATCAGGGGTGGCACCCTTGAGGTCGCTGGAACGGCTTCTCCCGACCTGAGCCGGATCGACACCAATATCGCGATGAAGGACTTCACCCTGCTGGACGCGCCCCTGATGATGCGCGTGCTGCAGTTGGCGTCGATTACCGGCCCGCTTGAATTGCTGCTGGGGCCTTCCGGGTTGCAGATGACCGCGTTCGAGGCACCGGTTTCGCTGAAGGATAATCGGATCACGATCAAGAACGGCCACGTCTACGGCGGTTCGCTTGGCGTCACGATGCGGGGCGATATCGACCTGCCGACGGAGCTCATGGAGCTCAATGGGGCAGTGGTGCCGGCCTATGTTCTCAACCGCTTGCTCGGCTCGATGCCGGTGGTTGGCGATATCTTGACTGGCGGCGAAGGAATCTTTGCCGTGAGCTATTCGGTCACCGGTCCCTACAGCGCGCCGGAAGTCAAGATCCATCCGTTATCGATTCTGGCGCCCGGTGGACTCCGCCGTTTGCTCACGGACTAAATGACAATAGGCTATGGGCATGAAGCTGGACGGTGTGGAAACTAGGGCCGAGTCCGGAGATGCCGCGGCGGCGCGGGCGTCGAGCCGGTCCCTTGAGCGGGCGCTGGCGGATGCCAGCGCCGCACAGCGTCGCCTGGAGGAGGCGATTGAGGCGATTGGCGAGGGCTTCGCGCTTTGGGATGCGGACGACCGGCTGATCCTTTGTAATTCCCGCTATCATGATTTCTGGCAAGGGCTGGGCGACATGGTTCAGCCGGGCGTCTCCTACGAAACGCTGCTGCGGGAAGTGGCTCACCTTGGGCTGGTGGAGGCCTCGCAGAAGAACCCGGAACGCTGGATCGTGGAATGCCTGATCGGACACGCGAATCCGAGCGGTCCTTATACCCATCAATTCGCCGACGGCCGGATCGTGCAGGTGAACAACACGCGCACCGCGGACGGCGGGCTGGTCACGGTCTTCAGCGACGTCTCTGCTCTTTTGGAAGTGGAGGAAGCGAGGCGATTCCGGGCCGTGGCGGAAGGCGCAGCGCTGCTGGCTTCCACGATCACCAACATTGCTCAGGGCGTGGCGGTATTCGATGCGGCGCAAAAGCTGCAGCGCTGGAACCGCCGCGCCTGCGAACTGCTGAACCTCCCCTATTATGCCATCTATCGAGGCATGAACGTTCGCGAACTGATTGTGCTGATGGCCCGGCATCGCGCCAAGCTCCACCAGGGCGCAGGGGCAGGAATTTTCGCCTGGATAAACCGGCGGCGGCCCCGGGCGCCCACCCAAGTAGATGTGCTTTATCCTGGGGCGACCGTCATCGAAGCGGCTTTCCGAGCCATGCCGGACCAGGGTTTCGTCGTGACCTTCACCGACAAGACAGCGGAACGCCAAGCCCAGCGGACTCTGGAGCATCACCGGGAGGAGTTGGCGGCGGAGGTGCAGGCGCGCACCCGGGAACTCGTGGAGGTGAACCTGCAATTGCAGCGGGAGGTGCGCCAGCGCCGGGAGGCTGCGGAAGCTCTGGAGCAGGCGCGGGCCGCAGCCGTGGCCGCAAACCAAAGCAAGACGCGTTTCCTCGCCGCGGCCAGCCATGATCTCCTGCAGCCATTGAGCGCGGCGCACCTCTATCTCAGCGCTCTCGAAGATGCAAAAGGCGAACTTTCGCCGGAAGCGCGGCAAAACCTAGAAGGACTGGGCGGTTCGCTGCACTCTGTGGAAGGCTTGCTGCGGGCGTTGCTCGAAATCTCCAAGCTTGATGGCGGCGCAATCGAGCCTGAGCCGAAGGATGTTCCGCTCGGGCCATTGTTGGAGGACCTTGGCCAGTCGTTCGCCCCTCTCGCGGCGGAGAAGGGATTGCGTTTTTCGTGGCGTCCGACCGCGGCCTGGACCCGAACCGATCCCCTGCTGCTGCGGCGTGTCCTCCAGAATCTGGTGACGAACGCAGTCAAGTATACCGGCAAGGGCAGCGTGGTAATGGCGGTGCGGCCAGAGAAGGGCGGCTGGCGGGTAGAAGTCCGGGATAGCGGTCCCGGGATTCCGCCGGGCGAACAGGAGGCCATCTTCGAGGAGTTCCATCGCGGCAGCGGGTCGGAAGTCGGGTCGGTTGCCGGGGTTGGTCTCGGTCTTGCGATTGTCCGCCGCACAGTAGACCTTCTCGGGCACCGTTTGACCCTTCGCTCGGAACGGGGCCGTGGAACGCTGTTCAGGGTGCATCTTCCCAGCGCAGAGATCAAAGGACGCGAAAGCGAAGCGGCGGCGCCTGCCGCTATCCCTTCCTATGACTGGCGGAACCGACTGGTTCTCTTGCTGGAGAACGATGCGGACATTGCGCAAGGGATGCATGCCTTGTTCGCCCGCTGGAATTGCCCATTGCTTTCAGCACCGAGCCTGCAAGCGATGGAGGAGTTGTTGGCGGACGAGGAGGCGAACCCCGATTTTCTCATTGCCGATCTCGACCTTGATTCGAAGGCCGACGGCCTCTTTGCCGCCGAGGCGTTGCGGGTCCGGTTTCCCGGGTTGCCAGCGGCATTGGTAACTGCCGACCGTTCTGCCGAAACCGAGAGCCGGGCACGTGCGCTTGGGATAGAGCATTTTCTGAAACCGATCCGGCCGGCAGCCTTGCGAGCCTATATGGAGCACTGTTTCCAGCATCCTCAGCCCTTTCGTGGCGAAGCGGGCTTCCGATAGAAGCAGTTCAGCGGAAGCGCATCGTTTGCGCAAGCAGCACGGCTTGCGTGCGGGAATGGACGTTCAGTTTGCGCAGGATGGCGGAAACGTGGGCCTTTACTGTCGATTCGACGATATCGAGTTCGTGTGCGATTTGCTTGTTGAGCAGTCCCTGGCCCAGCAATTCCAGCACCCGCATTTGCTGCGGGGTGAGCGTTGCCAGCATCTCCGCCAGACTGGCGTCATCCGTTCCTGGAGGCTCGCCATTGTTGATCGGCCAGTAGTTGTCGCCTCTCAGCAGTGCCCCCATGGCGTCCAGCAATTCATCGGCTTCGGCCGCTTTTGACAGGAATCCAGCGGCCCCTGCGACACGTGCCTCTGCCTGGTAGCGGCTGTCATCATAGCCGCTGACGACAAGCACCGGGATCCAGGGGAAGCGGGAGCGCAGGCTGGCCACCCCGGAAAGACCTTCGGCCCCCGGGATATTCAAATCCAGCAGCACCAGATCGATCGCGGCGTTGCCGGCAAGAATTTCTTCTGCGGCACGCAGGCTTCCCGCCTGATGAATCTCCGAGTCAGGGTAGGCGCGCTGCAGGCTGGTAGCCAGCGCGCTGCGCACCATTGGATGGTCGTCAACGATCAAAAAACCGGTCACCGGACCATAACTCCTCACCATGGTCGGGCTGAACCTGCCGTGTTTGGCAAGATGCCCTCTTTGGGCGACGTGCTTTGAAGCGCCGCATAAGAAAGGCTAGAACAAACGTCAGCGGTACGACAGATTGTACCGCAAGCGCGGAAACGATAAGCGGACACCTCCCTGATGCCGACCGATACCCCCTATGACGTTGTCGTTGCCGGAGCCGGCAACGCCGCCCTCTGTGCCGCAATCAACGCCCATTTGCACGGCTCCCGCGTTCTGGTGCTGGAGAAAGCATCGGAAGAGGAAAAGGGCGGTAACAGCTATTTCACCGCTGGCGGCTTCCGTTTCGCCCATGACGGCCTGGAGGATGTATGCCAGGATGTGATGCCAGACCTGTCGGAAGCAGAGCGGGAGCAGATCGTTCTGCCTACTCATGACCGGCAGTTTTTTTATGACACGCTGATGAAGGTGACCCGTCACCAGGCAAACGAGGACTTGGCTTGGGTCCTGATCGATGAGTCGCGCCCGACCATGGGATGGCTGCGCGAGAACGGGGTGCGCTTCATTCCGATGTACGGTCGCCAGTCCTATGAGGTGGACGGCAAACAGCACTTTTACGGCGGCGTCAACATCGAGGCCGTCGGCGGTGGCGCCGGACTAGTGACCTTCCTGCTGGAGCGCGCGGAAAAGCTTGGCATTGAAGTTCGTTACGAAACCGGCGCGACCCGGCTGATCCAGGACAAAGACTATAAAATCACCGGCGTTACTGTGCGCGGGCCGGACGGCTATGAGGACATCCCGACCCGGGCCGTGGTGCTGGCTTGCGGCGGCTTTGAGAGCAATCCGGAAATGCGCGTGCGCTATCTGGGCCCCGGCTGGGATCTCTGCCGGGTACGCGGCACCCGCCATAATACGGGGGACGGCATCCGCATGGCGCTGGACATCGGCGCCCAGGCCTATGGCAACTGGAGCGGTTGCCATTCGGTCGGCTGGGATATCTCCGCTCCGCCCTATGGCGACCGTTGGATTCTGGACAACTTCCAGAAGCACTCCTACCCGCTCGGTATCATGGTGAATCTGGATGGCGAGCGGTTTGTCGACGAGGGCGAGGACTACCGCAACCTTACCTATGTGCGCTTTGGCCGGGCGATCATGAGCCAGCCGCACCGCACCGCCGTGCAGATCTTCGATCAGAAGACCGTGCACCGTCTGCGCGACGAGTACCGGATTCGCGAGGTGACGAAGGTCGAAGCCGACACCATCGAGGAACTGGCCGAAGGCCTGGAGATGGACCCGAAGAAACTGCGCGCCACGGTGGAGGCCTACAACGCTGCGTGCGGCCCCGCGGACGACTACAATCCGGCGATCCTGGACGGTGTCACGACCACCGGCTTGAGCCCGAACAAGACCAACTGGGCGCTGCCGATCGACCGGCCACCCTACGTCGCCTACGTCACGACAACGGGGATTACCTTCACCTTCGGTGGCGTCAAGATCAACGAACAAAACGAAGTGCAGGACCTGACCGATCGTTCCATTCCAGGCCTGTATGCCGCGGGCGAACTCGTCGGGGGGCTGTTCTATGAGAACTACCCGGGCGGCACTGGCCTGATGAGCGGCAGCGTGTTTGGCCGACGTGCGGGCCAGTTCGCCGCGGAGTACGCGCGGACCCGGAACTGACGGACTTACCGTCTTGCAATCCGCCGCCGGCTGGGCATGGTGGCGGCTTCGCCAATAGATGACAGCGGGTGATCGTGCGGACCACCGTTCACCAGACCGACGTCGCCATCGTGGGTGCGGGCCCTGTCGGCCTGTTTGCCATTTTCGAACTCGGCATGGTCGGCCTGAAATGCCATGTGCTGGATGCGCTGGATGCCGTAGGCGGCCAGTGCGTCGCGCTCTATCCGGAGAAGCCGATCTACGACATCCCGGGGTACCCCCGGGTGGAGGCGCAGCAGTTGATCGGCCGGCTGGCGGAGCAGGCGGCTCCGTTCGAGCCTGTCTACCACCTGGGCTCGCCGGTCGTGCGGCTGGAGGAGCGGGACGGAGGCCGTTTCCTTTTGGAGACAGCCGCGGGGGTGCAAGTGGACGCAGGCGCCGTGATTGCTGCGGCGGGCGTTGGCGCGTTCGGACCCAACAAGCCGCCGCTTGAGGGGATCGAGCGGTTTGAGGGGTCCAGCGTGTTCTATCTGGTAGAGCAGCGCGAGGCTTTCCGGGGCAAGCGTGTAGTCATCGGCGGCGGCGGCGACTCTGCGGTCGACTGGGCAATCTCGCTAAGCGAGTTGGCCGCTTCCGTGGCAGTCGTCCACCGGCGGGACAAGTTCCGGGCAGCGCCGGAAAGCGAGCGGCGCCTACGCGAACTGGTCGGAGCAGGCAAGATCGACTTGATCATTCCCTATCAGTTGCACGGGTTGGAAGGCGAAAACGGGCTGGAAGCCGTCATCGTGCGGACTTTGAAAGGCGAGGAACGGCGGCTGCCCGCTGATGTGCTGTTGCCCTTTTTCGGTCTTTCCATGGATCTTGGTCCCATCGCCGAGTGGGGCCTGGCGCTGGAGCACAAGCACGTGACCGTGACGCCCGAGACTTGCGAGACATCTCGACCCGGCCTCTATGCTATCGGCGACATCGCCACCTATCCAGGGAAGCTCAAACTGATCTTGACGGGCTTCAGCGAGGCCGCCATGGCCGCACACGCCATCTTCAAGCGGCTGCGTCCGGACGACATGCTGCGCTTCGAATATTGAACGACCAACGGCGTGCCGGGTGCATGATAGCGTCCCGGGAAGAGGGTCCCCTCTTGATGGCACCGGTCTCGGCAGTGCGCCGGTTCCTTTAGGAGCGCGGGGCGGTTCCCAGACGCCCGAGGAGGGCATAGCCCGCTATTGCGCCGGTCAGAAGCAGTAGCGACGGGGGGACCGGCACGGCCGCTTGAACAGGAGTCTCCGCTACGCCGATCGAGGTTCCCGGCGTCACCGCGCCCGAATAAAGAAGGCCGAAGGGATTGCCCAAAGTGGTGATCCCACTGCCCACCTGATACACTTCAAATTCAAGTTGATGTTGCCCGGCAGTGAGAACAGCTGTGAAGCGGGCATTTTCTTTGGGCTCGCAGCCCAGCGAGCCCTCGGCGCAAATATGCTGGCTGAAATTCGGGGCCAAACCCGACAATGGCGCGAGGGAGCTGCCGTCCAACGAGACGCCCGCCGTGTCATCGGCCCAAACGTCGAGGGTCAGCACGGCTGGCCCTGGAACGGTGATTTGCTCGAATACTGAAAACAGCGGCGTGTGGCCATGGTTCGGAGCCAAGCTTTGACCGCCGTAGCCAGTGTCGGCATAGCTGATCCATTGGGCCACGCCGGCGGGCTGCCAGAGGGGGTGGGGCGTAATCATTACGATCTGGCAGGAGCCATCGCCGAGCGCAGCGCCAAGCTGGCAGCTCTCCGTTCCGTCGCCCGAAACGATCGGCGCCGATAGCGCCGGATGCGAGAAGACGATGCCCGCCAGCATCGCAAATACAACCAAAAGTTTCATCACTCTCTCCAATTTTCGTTAATGCCGGTTGCTCTTCAGGCCGAGCTGCCGCACTGCTGCGGTTGTTCTTGGCAGGTACAACATACTAAAAGATGCAAAACTGAATACATAAATACGGTTTTAACAGGTTGGATCAATATCATTTTATGATTGGTGCGCGCAAAAAAGTACTACTCCGAAGCGCGAGATTGAATGAACCAAAGCGCGTAGACCGGAATCCCCAGCCGTTCGGAAATTAGGCGGTGTCGAAAGCTCTACTGCTGGAAAATCTGGAAATTTTCTTGAATAGTGGTGATTCGCGTCAATTTGGCGGAAAGTTTTACCTAAAATTTGATATTTCCAGCCTTATTGTTCTTGAGCAGGCTGTTTCAACCGATCGTTTTGGTTGGAATGAAAACAATGCTATGCCACACGAGGGATGGTTCTGCCGGAGAAGACACATGCGTTCATGCTGGCTTCAAGATAAATTGTGTCAACGAATTGGCTCTGCCATGCGTAGTAGGCCAAAGGAAATCGGTGAAGCCGGAATGATCTTGCCGCGGCCCGGCTTCGAAAAGGAGGATCCATGACGGATTTTGGTGCGCTGGTCACGTTCATGGAATTCATGGCGACGCTGTTCATTATTGTGGTCGGCCTCGTCGTCGTTGGCGTGATCGTCCTTTATGTGATGGATGTAACGCAGACAAAGCACGCCGTGCGGCGCAACTTTCCGGTGGTTGGACGGTTGCGCTATTTCTTCGAAGACGTAGGCGAGTTCTTCCGCCAGTATTTCTTCGCTCACGATCGGGAGGAAATGCCCTTCAACCGGGCCGAACGCTCGTACGTTTACCGGGCGGCCAAGCGGGTGGACACGACGCTGGCGTTCGGTTCGACGCGCGATTTGCGGCCGGTCGGGCAAACCATGTTCGTCAACAGCGCCTACTCCTTGCTGGACGAGGAGGCGGAGCCGATTTCTCTGATGACGATCGGTCCGTACGCCCGCGAGCCGTATATCACCCGGTCCATCTTCAACATTTCCGGTATGAGCTTCGGAGCCATCTCGCGCCCCGCTACCTTGGCGCTTTCCAACGGTGCCCGGATGGCCGGGGTTTGGCTGAACACCGGCGAAGGCGGCGTCTCCCCCTATCATCTGGAGGGCGGCGCCGATCTGGTGTTCCAGATCGGTACGGCCAAATACGGCGCGTGTGATGAAGATGGGAACCTTTCTGATGAGCGGTTGCGCGGCATTGCCGCTCACGAGCAGGTCAAGATGTTCGAAATCAAGCTCAGCCAGGGCGCGAAGCCCGGCAAGGGCGGCATCCTGCCCGGGGCAAAGGTGACCCCCGTCATCGCCGCCATTCGCGGCATCCGGGTGGGGCAGGATTCGCTTAGCCCAAACCGTCACCGGGACATCAGCAATTCCAGCGAGTTGCTCGATGCCGTCGCCCACATTCGGGAAGTGACCGGGAAACCGGTTGGGTTCAAGGCAGTCGTCAGCACATTCAGTTGGCTGGATGGT